>UQOT01000023.1 GCA_900542675.1 uncultured Eubacteriales bacterium
TTCAATACCGCTTTCCAAAACGTTGTCGGGGTCAGAAAGGCTGAGCTTTGCGTATCCGCCACCGAACAGCTCGGTAAACACCTGACTAAAGTTTTCATTTATAATCTTAAACTGCTCTCCAAAGCGTGACTTCATAATTTCAAGCATTTCATCTATTATTTTGAGAAGATCTTTTTTTGATTTTTCAAGGTCTGCTGTTTGCTCACTTAAAAAGTCAACACGTTCTTTTATGTTTTTATATTCCTCAATTGAGTCAATATTGATATTGCCGAGAGCTTTAATCTCTTTTTTGAGCTCCGCTATACGCTTTGTTCCGACCGAGTAGTCAAAGCTGCTTAAATCACGCGTATCGGCAATTTCACTGTAGGTCAGTTCATATTCTTCCCACAGATGATTGATTATAGTCTCAAGGTCGTTTTCCATATTCTCATAGCGTGTCTGGGCTTTCGCGTGCAGCCCAGAGAGCTTGAACATATCATCCTGAACGCCTTTTACCGATTGCTGCTGCTCTTTGATTTTAGCTTCAATTTCCTGCCTGCGATTAAGCAAATTCTTAAGCTCCTGCTTTAATGCTTCCGTTTTTTCTCGCTTACGGCTGACTTCTGCTTCGCACTTTTCCTTTTCGGATTTCGATGAGGATATAAGCTTTCTGAGACCCTCAACCTCGCAGAGCTTTGCCTGAGTTCCGCTCACCAGCTGAGTTTTTTCCTCGTTGATACGGCGGATATTTTCATTTGCCTGCTCGATATCTTTATAAATTGAATTTTTGCGCAGGCTGAGGTCGAGCAATGTTTTGGTGAGTTCCTCGTTTTTACCGGAAAGCTCGGCAAAAAGCCGTTGCTCCTTTTCGGCATTATCCTCAAGTGCTTTTATTTCGCTTTCGGATTTTACTATATGTACATTCTTTGCCTGTATATCCTTATCAATACCGCTGAGCTTTTCGCCTATTTCTTTCATTTCGTCAAGAAGCTGTTCTCTGCTGCTGTCGGCAGTGAGTATAATTTCCTGAGTGTGTGATTTCTCAGAGCAAAGTCTGATGTATTCCTCGTTATGGTTTGATAGAATATCATTATTGCTTCTGATACTGTCCATCAGCTCAGCATTTTGAGTAGTTAGTTTTTCAATTTTTTCACTATCTGATTTTAGCTGAGCTTCAATTTTTTTAACTTCGTTATCCAGACTTTCGATTTCACTCACACGCGAGAGTGAGCCTGTTGATTTTGCCACGCTGCCGCCTGTCATCGCGCCGCCTGCCTGAATAACATCTCCGCCGAGCGTTACAATTTTGAACTTGTATCCGCATTTTCTGCCCATTTCGGCAGCGTTATCAAGATTATCGGCAATAACCGTTGTCGCAAGTACATGGCTTACAATGCTTCTGTATTTCTCATCGCAGCGAACAAGCTTGTCCGCAGAGTCTATATAGCCGTCACACGCCTTAGCGGTTTCATTGCTGATATTTCTCGGCTTGATATTTGAGATGGGCAAAAATGTCGCCCTGCCCGAATTGTTTTTCTTAAGATATGCTATTGCGGTCTTAGCGTCGTCTGCGCTTTCGGTAACAATATTCTGTGCCGCGCCCGCGAGAGCGGTTTCAATCGCAACAACATATTTGCTGTCAACCTTGATAAGCTGCGAAAGAGGACCGTGTATAGCGGCTCCGCTCAGTTTGTTCTGCTTAACCGCGTTCATTACACCTTTAACCCCGCGGCTGTAGCCTTCAAGGTCGCGCTCCATATCGGAAAGCGTTTTGCGCCTTGATGTTATCTGACCGAGGGATATATTGCGTCTGTTTTTTTCGGCAATAAGCTTTTGTATTTCTCCGGTTTTTGCGCCGTACTGCTCCTCAAGACGGTTGATTTCGTTTTTAAGGTTTTCAACATCGCGCGATTTTTTACCGATGCTTTCGTCAATCGCCGAAAGCTTATTTTTAAGCTCGGATATATCCGTATCCTTTGCGTTTAAGTCGGTTTTTATAACGTCCTGTCTTGATATAAAGCTGTCTTTTAGTATATTAAAGTTTGAAACAGCGTTTTTGTCGTTTACAACCTCTGTCTTTTTATTGATAATTTCGGTTCTGATTTTTTCGATTTCACGACTTTTTTCCGAAACATCGAGACCGAGACTTTTCGCTCTGTCGCCAATGTCGGAGGAGCTTTTGTCAAGCGCAGCACTCTGTGATGCGAGTGATGCGAGATTACTTTTAAGCTCCTTAATCTCTGCATCAAGTTCATCAGAACGCTTGCCGCTGCCGTCAATTTCGGATTTTAAGCGGTCAATTGCAGAAAGTGAGTGGTCAATGTCACTCCCCAAAAGATTGATTTTATTTGTAAGTTCATGTATACTTTCATTCAGCGCGCTGTCGAGTGTGCGGCAGTCCTCGGTTTTATTGCCGGTTTCATCGGACTGCTTATAGAGTTCCGCGACCGTTTCGTCATTTTTATCTATTTCACGTTTTAACAAATTTATTTGTTCCTCGTAAATATCGATATCATTCTTGAGCTTTTTCAGGCTTTCACGTTTTTTATCTATATTAATTATAGATACGTTAATCTCAAGCTCCTTCATTTCGGATCTCAAAACGAGGTATTTCTTCGCTTTGTCCGATTGACGCTTAAGCGGTTCAACCTGAGTTTCAAGCTCATCCAATATGTCCTTGACACGTGTTAAGTTGTCGGTTGTCTGCGCAAGTTTCTTTTCGGCTTCGTTTTTTCTGTACTTATACTTTGAAATACCGGATGCTTCTTCAAAAATTTGACGTCTGTCTTCTGATTTGGTACTCAGAATATTGTCAATCTGTCCCTGTCCGACTATTGAGTAACCGTCACGTCCGAGACCTGTGTCCATAAAAAGCTCGTGAATATCTTTTAGACGACAAAGTGTTTTGTTAATATAATACTCGCTTTCGCCGCTTCTGTATATTCTGCGTGTCACTGCAAGCTCAGGGAATTCTATATCAAAATAGTGTTCGCTGTTGTCGAGATAAAGCGTAACCTCGGCAAACCCGAGAGCTTTTCTGCTTGCGGTGCCGGCAAATATAACGTCCTCCATTTTGCTGCCGCGAAGAGATTTTATACTCTGTTCGCCCATAACCCAACGTATGGCGTCCGAAATATTGCTTTTTCCCGAACCGTTAGGTCCGACGATAGCTGTTATACCGGAATTAAAATCCAGGTAAATTTTGTCAGCAAAGGATTTAAACCCCTGCATCTCAATACTTTTAAGTATCATATATTTTCTCCGATTAATACAAATATTTTGCGCCGAGGAACAGAAATGGTCCTACGCCCTTGTTGTCATTTTCAATTATAGGTTCACTGAAGTAATAGTCAAGCGTTCCGTCACGAAGCGGATTGTTCTCGGGTCCGAGACCCGCAACGGCACAGCAACTTGTAAGATACAGCTTGTCGCCGCTCTCGCGGATAAATTCTTTAAATATTCCGTCTACCGCCCTTAAAAGATGCGGCTTATATATAACCTCGTCGATATATCCGAGCCTTATCGCTTTGTTAAGCGCATACGCGAACATACACGAGCAGGTCGCTTCTTTATAATTATCACTGCGTCTGTTGTCAAGCACCTGATACCATACGCCTGTGCTGTCCTGATACTTGACAATGCTTGAAATCACTTTGTTAAACATATCGACAAGCGTCTTATGTCCCGGGTGTTCCTTCGGTATAAAGTCAAGAGAGTCAAGAATAGCCATACAGAACCATCCGCACGAACGTCCCCATACATTGAGCGAGCGCCCCGTTGTCTTGTCAGCCCAAAATGCCTTACGCGACTCATCGCACGCATGCGCGTACAGACCGCAGCGCGGCTCATACGTAGACTTTTCGGCAATAACAAACTGCTTTACCACATCGTCAAAGCCTTCCGGAAAGTTACACTCACTCGCATACTGAGCAGAGAACGGCTCACCCATAAACAGCCCGTCAAGCCATATCTGATTGGGGTATATGAGTTTATGGAAAAATGCGCCCGACTTTGTGCGAGGCTGATCTTTAAGCTGTTCCTTTAAAATATGTACAGCTTTTAAATACTTCGTATCGCCCGTTTTGTTATAGAGCCAAAAACAATTTTTACCGTTGTTTATAAGGTCGATATTATAGAGCGACATATCGTATTTATTGATTGTTCCGTCATCGTTGATAAAATAATCCATACTGTTTTTGATATAGTCAAAGTATTTTTTGTCGCCGGTCTTTTCATACAGCGCAGCAAGACCCATAAGTGCCAGCCCACAGTCGTACTGCCATTTTTCGGTAATTATCGGCTGATTGTCGGCAATCAGCGTGTCAGCCATACGTACAGCGGCGGCGAAGAATTCATTTTTATCCAATTTTAATATACCTCCGATATTTTATATAGACTATTGTATAATATTTTCACAAATTTAACAATGCAAATTTTTAACAATATAATATTGAAACTCAGCCTTAAAGATGGTATAATAAACAAAAACAAAAAGTAAATAGGAGTGTGATAAAATGTTTAACAGACTCAGCTTCGGAATGCGCGGTCACGATACGAAGGCGCAGGATATAGAGTCATTAGCCGATATTTTAGGAAGTGTTGGTGCGGAGCACGTACAGCTTGCACTTAAAAAATCGTTTAAAGACGTAGAGTGGAGAAACAGTGTTTTAACACCTGAACTCGGAACGTATATCAAAAATACGCTTGCGGCAAAGGGAGTTCGCGTATCGGTTCTCGGCTGCTACATAAATCCGGTTAATCCTGATGAAAATAAGCGCCGCGAAGAGATTGAATGGTTCAAGGCACATTTAAAGTTTGCAAAATACCTCGGCTGCGATATGGTCGGAACCGAAACCGGATTTTATAATACGAGAGAGGAGACACATACCGAAGAAAACTATCAAAGGTTTCTTCGTACAATGCGTGAAATCGTGGATTGCGCCGAAAAGCTCGGCAGTATAGTCGGTGTTGAAACGGTTACCAAGCACAGTATGTTTAATCCTAAAATGACAAAGAGATTTTTGGACGAAATTAATTCGCCCAACGTTACAATCATCTATGACCCCGTAAATATTTCGGATATAAACGATTTAGACGAGCAGCACAAAATTATGGATGAGGTATACAGCCTCTACGGTGATAGAATAGGAATACTTCATTTTAAGGATTATGAAGTAATAGACGGCGTAAAAGAAGGCCGTCTCGCAGGTGACGGCGTTCTGGATTATGAGTATTTGTTTAAGTACGCAAAAAAATACAGTCCTGTCATCAACTGCATTTTAGAGACGAACAACGAAGAAAATTTTGCCGCAACCCGTGATAAGATTATGGCAATTTGGGAACGCAGTAATTAGGAATTAGGAAATAGAAACGTAGGGTTCAAGTTTGTGCAAAATAAAGTATTCAAAGCAAACGTAAATTTTACGTGTGTAAGGAGCGTCGACTCGGCGCTCCTTACACACATTTATGCTAATCAAAACTTTTTCGACAGTCTGAGAGTGTCCTTTTAAGGGCGCCACTTACGTTAATCGTTTTTGACGACTTCCATTTTGGAAACCGATACTTCGTATGCGGTTTTAAGGACAGTTTCGGTTTCGTTTAAATGTTTCTGGTATTCGCGGCTTTGTATCCTTCCCCAGATTTTGAGGTTTGTGCCGACGGGAAGGTTTTGTGCGAATTTGGCGTTTCTGCCCCACGCTATGCACGGGATATAGTCAGATTTATTATATGAACGGTTTACGGCAAGCAAGATATCGGAAATCTCCCTGCAGAACGGAGTCGTTCTGTATGAGGGCGGTTTGCATATGTAGCCGTCTAAGTATATCCGGTTGGGATTTAGCTCGGAATATTCTCCATCTTTCTCGTCAATTTTCGCAATTTCCTTGACAAATACTGTGAGTATAAGCCTGTTGCCAACTCCCGAATAGTTGTTATATGAACGATACTGTCCGCTTACCATCACAAAGTCGTTAAGCCGCGGATAGTAATCGCCGAAAAACCGCTCCGAGACAGTGAGCGGAATTACATCGGTATTGCTGCT
Organism: uncultured Eubacteriales bacterium; assembly: GCA_900542675.1. Taxonomy (GTDB): domain Bacteria; phylum Bacillota; class Clostridia; order Monoglobales; family Monoglobaceae; genus Monoglobus. The sequence continues at coordinate 6,020 of UQOT01000023.1, forward strand.
CAGTCTTTCAACAGACAGCTTTACCGTATAATACTTCTCACCGTATATTTCGTGAGAAAACAGCGGCTCGTCACAGATTATACCGGATAGGTTTACGTGATTATTTTCAAAATATGAGTTTTCCGACATTGTTTTTTAACCTCCGAATTTTAAATTATGTCCAATGTTAAATATATGAATTATTGTGTATCACCAGACGAAAACTGCATTCCGTTCGGGTCTATTTGGTAGTTATCTTTGATTATCAGCTCTGATATAGGCACGATTTCGTAGCCTTCGGCAATTAAATCATCAAGTATTTTTGGCAGAGCCTCGGGCGTATGCTTCGCAGCATTGTGGAACAGAATGATTGAGCCGGGTTTAACCTTCGGCACAACTCGTTTATAAATCTCGTCTGCATTTAAGTCTTTCCAATCCAGACTGTCGATATTCCACTGAATTGTGTAATATCCGCACTCTCGGGCGGTTTTTACCACCTCATCGTTATAATCGCCGTAGGGCGGGCGAAACAGATTAGGTCTTTTACCGGTTACATTTTCGATTTTGTCCGCGCAGGTGTTTAACTCCTCAGCCATTTTTTCTTTTGAAATCTGCGTCATATGCGGATGCGATGCCGAATGGTTCATAATCTCGTGTCCGGCATCCGACAGTGACTTTACCGTTTCGGGATAGTTATCTACCCAACCGCCGACAACAAAAAATGTTGTTTTTATATTTCTCTCGCCAAGTATTTCTTTGATGTGCTCCGAATCGGAATTGTCCCAAGCGGCGTCAAAACTTATAGAAATTTTCTTGTCGTTTTCATCCTTTTCAACGCAGTAAATCGGCAGGTCGCGCTTTGCTGCGTTTGCTACGCTTACCGCTCTGCTGTCACTGAAACGGCTCATAATAAGTATCGCAAAAAATATAATTAAAGCGGCGAATAATAACACCCCGACCTTGCGGCCTACGAACCAAACTTTCATAACGTACACCTCCTAAGCCATATTATGTAAATAAAAATAAATATATTCAAATTATTTGCCAAAGACTATTGAAATTTTTCGGAAGTATGGTAAAATAAATGTATATTATATCAAGCGGCGGGGATTTTTATGATTTGTTTTTATTAGACGACAACCACCTTGCTGCAGTTCCTTGCCGGTATGGAGGGAATTCAGTATAAACAACAGGAGATAACATTGCCCCCCGACAAACGCAAAATAGGCGGTCTTGTCATACTATTAGCAAAAAATGTATGGCGATATAAAAAACGAATATAAAAACAGCAAAAATATCTTGACAATGAGGAAAAACATATGATAAAAATACTTTTCGTGTGCCACGGCAATATTTGCAGGTCGCCGATGGCTGAGTTTGTGCTTAAGGATATGGTGAAAAAAGCGGGCGTTCAGAATGATTTTCTGATTGAGTCTGCAGCGACGAGTTATGAGGAAATCGGCAACCCGGTTCATCGCGGTACTGAGCGAAAATTAAGAGAGTTTGGAATTTCGGTAAAGGGGAAATGTGCGGTTAAGCTATTAAAGTCCGACTATGAGAAGTATGATTACATAATAGGTATGGATACCGCGAATATAAGAAATATGAAAGCGCTGTTCGGCGGCGATGATAAACACAAGGTGTATAAACTTCTGGAATTTGCAGATGAATATGGTGATATCGCCGACCCATGGTACACCGGCAATTTTGACGAAACATATGACGATGTGCTTAGGGGATGTACCGGACTGCTAGAAAAATTAAATGTTAAAGCGAGGTAATGAATATGACTTTTGTATGCTACCTAAAATGCACCACCTGTCAAAAAGCCCGTAAATGGCTTGATGAAAAGAGTTTTGAATATACGGTGCGAGACATTAAGACCGAAAATCCGACTTATGATGAACTGAAAGAGTGGCGCAGCATAAGCGGATTGCCGCTTAAAAGATTTTTTAATACAAGCGGAATGCTGTATCGCTCAATGAATTTAAAAGAAAAGCTTGAAGGTATGACAGAAGATGAACAGTTAAACCTTCTTGCAAGCGACGGTATGCTTGTAAAGCGCCCAATTCTTGTAACCGATAATAAAGTTTTGGTCGGATTTAAAGAAAAAGAATGGGATGAAATTTAGCTCGTGAAACACACTAACGTTTCATAGAATGTTTTGTTTCATATCTGTTTCACAAAAACAAGCGTCCGCAAAACGGACGCTTGTTAAATTATTATTTTACTGTCTTATCTGACTTATTGCATTAACCGTGTTTGTGACAAGCGTATCAGTAAGCTCCGAGCCGACAAGCTTCCATTTGTCGCCGTCAAGGCGCATACTTACGTCTAAGTTTTTGGTGGCAGTCGGAATTTCACCGCCGTTTAAAACCTTTTCAAACTCTTCGTTCATCAGCTTTTGATATTCATCACGCTCCATTGATGAAAGCTTACTCTGATATTCGGCGCTTGACACGAGAGCCACTATATTTTCGATATATTTTTCCATAACCTTTGAAGAATCAATCATAGTAATATCTGCGTTTACCGTAACGTTTTTACTGTCATTTACGGTTATTTCTTTAATCTCGTACGTTATATTGCCGAGAGATGAAAGTACAGCGGATTTGATTTCCGTATCTTCACCAAGTGCTTCGGGAGATAGGCAATATGACTTAATCTGTTGCGCATCGCCTGATTTAAAAGCGTCAATGACAGCCGAAAATGCCTCGCCCGATTCTTTTTTTACTTCATCATTAGATTTGCCGCACGACGAAAGTGCAGCAGTCAAAACAAAAAGTACGGCACAGACAGAAAAAATACGCAAAAATTTTTTATTCATACAAAAACTCCTTTACACTCTGATAATGTTTATACTATACATATTATACATAATTTTTAGTATAAAGTCAATAAAACTTGCATTTTTTTCAAAATGTGATATAATTGTAATATTATATTTCCCAAAAATTAAGGAGTTGTGTTATGGAAAAGTTATTAGATGCTGTAAAAATCGTGAACGATTATGTGAACGGCATAGTTTGGGGCTGGCCTGCGCTTATTTTACTTGCGTTTGTCGGTGTTCTTATGACTTGTCTTACAAAGTTTTTTCAGATTTCTCATATCGGTCACTGGTTTAAAAACACGATAGGCGCGATTTTTAAGGACAAACACGTTACCAAGCATACTGACGATAAGTCAATTTCTCAGTTTCAGAGTTTATGTACCGCGCTTGCGGCGACGGTCGGAACCGGTAATATCGCCGGCGTTGCTTCTGCTATTGTTACGGGTGGACCGGGTGCGGTTCTTTGGATGTGGATTATGTCGTTCTTCGGAATGATGACCAACTACTCGGAAAACGTTCTCGGTATTTTGTTTAGAAGAAAGAATGATAAGGGCGAATGGAGCGGCGGAGCTATGTATTATCTTCGCGACGGACTAGGGGCTAAGAAGCATTGCAAAACACTTGGCGCTGTTCTTGCTGTTTTGTTCAGTATTTTCTGTCTGCTCGCTTCGTTCGGTATAGGAAATATGACACAGGTCAATACGATAGCAGCCAATATGTATTCGGCTTTTTCAATCCCGAAAATCGTGACAGGAATTGTGGTTATGGTTCTTGTAGGGCTTGTTGTAGTCGGCGGTTTAAAGCGTATTGCCGCTGTTACGGAAAAAATTGTTCCTGTTATGGTTTTGCTATATTTTGTCGGAACAATTGTAATCTGTATAGTACATATAGACAAGTTCGGTGCGGTATTCAGCTCTATATTCAAGAGTGCGTTTGGACTTAAGGCGGTTGGCGGCGGTATTGTCGGCGCTGGAGTCAAAATGGCGATACAGCTTGGTATGAAGCGCGGCGTATTCTCGAACGAGGCGGGTCTCGGTTCATCGGTTATGGTTCACTCCAACTCAAACGTTAAAGAGCCTGTTCGTCAGGGTATGTGGGGCATATTTGAGGTGTTCGCGGATACAATCGTTGTTTGTACTCTTACGGCATTCTCTCTCCTCTCATCGGGACTTATCAATCTCGAAACCGGCAAGCTTGTGAACGAAACTGCGGATACCGGTTCGCTTGTGGGTCAGGCGTTCGGTCAGACTTTTGGCCAGATTGGCGTGGCATTCGTTGCGGTGGCGCTTCTGTTGTTTGCTTTTTCTACCGTACTCGGTTGGAGTCACTACGGAACAAAAGCTTGTGAATATCTGTTCGGCACCAAATCAACACTTCCGTATAGAATAATATTTGTTTTCGCGGTTATCGGCGGAGCGACAATGGGTGAAAATCTCGCCTGGGATTTATCGGATACATTTAACGGGATGATGATGATTCCAAACCTTATAGGCGTACTTGCGCTTTCACCGCTTGTCTATAAGTGTACAAAGAATTACAGTGACAGGCACTTTAAGCATTTGGATGTAGAGCCTATACTGTCAATGCACGAGGATATTCAAAAAGAACACGCTGCGGCAGTAAAGCACGGAGCTGAATAGAATTATAAATTATACAAATTAAAACGTCTGCGTTAAATAGCGCAGACGTTTTTTGTTAACAAATAATTGCCATTTACATAGAATACAGTAGGCTTAAAGTTGTCACAATATGCCGAATTCAAATCTTATGTTAATTATGAAAGGAATGTGAATTATATGCCATATATAAACGAAACCGTATCGCTTGAAATGCCGCTCGTGGGCTACGCATATGTGCCTATTCAGCAGGCGGACTCAAGAAACTTATTTGACCCCGAATACGGCCTTAAACAGGGTACAATATTCCCTATATTAAATAAGCCGCTCGGAGTATACGGCCATCAATATAAAGGTGATGTGATTTTTGAGGACGGAGGTATGTAAAATGAATGGAAGAGAAGAGTTATTAAACAAGATACGTGCATTCGCATTTGCGGAAAAAGAGTGGAATTTGTATCTTGACACACATCCGACCGACAAAGAAGGTCTTTATCTTCATAAGAAGATGGCAGACAAAACAAAGGAATTAACAAAGGAATACGAGTCAAAATACGGACCTCTCACAACGCTCAGTGCGGATAATCCCGACTGCTTTGACTGGATTAAAGGCCCGTGGCCATGGGAATAGAAAATAAAATAAATCTTGAATTATGGAGGTAAGACTATATGTGGAGTTATCAAAAGAAACTGCAATATCCGGTTAATATAAAAAACACCAACCCAAAGCTCGCAGCATATGTAGTGAGCCAGTATGGCGGCCCCAACGGTGAGCTGGCGGCATCACTGAGATATTTATCACAGAGATATTCAATGCCCGACGATATGACACGAGCACTCCTCACCGATATAGGTACAGAGGAATTGGCGCACACAGGTTAGATGTTTCATACTTACATATTAACAAAAGTCTGCTCTTTATTTTGGCAGACTTTGTATTTTTGTGTTTGGTATTTTGGGATATATTACTATTTCAAAATTATCTGCGTTGTATCGCGTTCCTTTCTTATGCTTGGTATACACAACCCTTTCAATAATTTCTTTTAAAATTCTGTTCTTTGCCTCCGCATCAGTAAGTTCATTGTATATTGATAATATTTTTTCTGTTCTTGGGATAAATCCATTCAGCGATTTATTTGGTTGCTCTTCGAGAACACTATTTTTCAAATATTCCTTCTGTTTTAAATATTCACTCTTTTTGCCAGCAATTATCCTTGAACGCTCCAAAAAAATATCGGATGTGTATATTCCTTGTTCCAAGAAATCATAAAGACTATTCATTTGGATATCCAATTTCTTTAATTCAGAATTGACTTCCAATAGTTTTGATTTTGCAATGTCTTCTTTGACAGAATTAGCTTCTCGGTACTCAGAGTTTAAATTCAAGCTATATCCTTCAAGCCATTCTTTTAAAGCTGCAAGTATTCGATTTTCTACAAGATATAAAGCTGAACCAATATTATTGCATCGAAGTGTCGTACATATTAACCCCTTAGGAGTGTTATTGCTGTATGGTCTTCCAACCATCTTATGTCCACATTCAGAGCATACTATTAATCCGGACAAAGGATTGCTGATTTTCTTATTTATACCGATAGGCGTTGCCTTGTTTTGACTAATATAATATTGAGCTTTGTCAAATATTTTAGTATCTATAATAGGTTTATGTATACCATCCACTAACAAAATTTCCTTGTTTCTTGGTCGAGTCTTAACCTTTTGCCCATTTACGATACTATTTACCGTTTTGCGATAATCCCATCTTATCTTTCCTATGTATACCGGATTTGTTAGAATTCCCCGTACTGTTGCAACTGCCCAAACATCGGAATATCGCGGTTTAATTCCCATATCTTGAAGTTTTCGACAAATTTTGGATACGCCTATTCGTTCGCTGTCTCCATTCTCGCAGGTGTATAATTCAAAAATTAATTTTACAATTTTCGCTTCATCTTCATCTACTTCAAGACTGTATCCCTTTGAACCATCAATTTTTATTTTACGGTAACCATACGGAGGTCTGCTTCCAAGATAATTACCTTCTTTTACAGAAGCAATACGACCGCGTTGTAATCGACGATTTATCACTTTGTATTCACGCCGTGACATAAATAGTCCAAATTCAAAATACTCCTCATCAAACTCATTATTTGGATTATAAGTTTTTACCGGCGTAATAATCTTAGTATTGCTATATTTAAAAGTTTGACTTATTATACCTTGGTCAATTGTATCGCCTCGCGCAAGACGCTCAACCTCCATTACAAGGACCCCGTCCCAGCATCCGCCTTCCACACTTGCGAGCAGCTCCTGCACAACAGGTCTGCTGGCAATAGTGTCTCCGGACACAACCTCGCGGTATATTTTTGTTATATTCAAGTTCATTTTTCCGCCAAGTTCAAGTAAAGCCTTTTCGTGACGACTCAATACTTCCTCTACTGTTTGTTCGGCTAATCCCTCATCGGCTCGCGATTTACGTAAATATATACAATATTCTCCGCTCATTCTTTCACCGCCCTATTCATATTATATATACAAAATAGAGCATATAAAACTCAAAGTCAATACAACTTGATAATATATATCTATATGTGATAAATTATAACATTTTTTGATATTTTCAAACAAATATGTTACAGAAGTGTTACAACGTGGTATGCTTACTATATCATTTAAAGCAATCTCGGAGAGAATAGATATGAATAAATATGACTCTATACTTAAAAACGATAATAAAAATATCATCACATCAGAGAAAGAAGTGCTGCGAAACAAATTTTTAAAACTGCTTGCCGAAGCTAATGAAGATGTAATACTAAAAGCTATTGAATACATCAATAAAAAATTTTGAACATTTTAGCCCTGTTATAAACAAAAGCGAGACCCGTATCGGCCTCGCTAAAATAAACTACATTTATTGGTTCCCGTTAGTTTATTGTGTTAATTGTAACTATTGTAACACTTATTAATCTATGTATTGTTTAATCTTTTATTCGGGTCAATTAAGGAACATTCCAATTGCTATCAACATCTCTTGGTATGAAAAAGCCTTTTATACAATTAGGGTTTCTTATACATATCTGTATGTGAGTTTTTTCTCTAAAGCCCGATGTAGGATAAATCTCTCCTCCTTCGACAAAAAGACCTCTTACAGAGTCAAAAGATGGGAGTGAACTACTGTCACGAAGTTCATGTAAATTTTGTATAACAGCACAATCCAAATCTCGTAGAAGTAAATCTGTATTCATTCCCACATTTTTGTTTACCGGAATTGTTTTGTTCATTGTTTTACATTCCTCAACAAAAATATTGTACGAGCTTTCAATAACTCAATGCTTCTGCTATCCAATAAATTCAAGCAATATCCTAAATCAATTACTGCTCCAAGCACAGCAGGGGTTTTAACTTTTGAATTTTTACTTTTTGATTGTTGTTCTGCCCACTGCCAAGCTCTGCGAAGATTTTGTTCCCAAAAGTACATTCCATTGCCAAGCCAATCGTAACTGTTTTGACTCTTCTTTAATTGTATTCGTCCATTAATAATATTATCGCAGGTATCTTTGTCGCACCCGTGAAAACCAATGATAAGATTAGGAACATTGGTATACATTCTATGCTGTTTACTGTTAATCATCTGAAATTATTATCCTTTTGTATTTTTTCGCAATATTTCCATCTTTATTCATAATGCCAGCACGAATCCATCTTTTTCTAACTATCACTGTCGCTGCTGCAATATCAGATGCTTTCTTTGAAGAATTAATTTGTTTCAAATATTGAATATACTCTTGTTGGCATCTTGCAAATTCATCCTCACTTTTTGGGTCAAATGATAATGTTGTGTGATTAATAGTTTTTGTTGTCATTAAATTCATCCCTCCTATTGCTATGCTACTTATATTATATCATATAATAACATACATTAAAAGTGCCTTTTTATTCCAAATTGTACCAATTCAAATTTAATTTCAGCTTTCAAGTAATTCCTTTTTCTTTTTATCAAACTCCTCTTGAGTTATAATACCTTCATCAAGAAGTTCTTTAAACTTACGTATTTCGTCGGCAACGGAATATCGGATTTGTTCTGAGTTGCCTGAAAACGAGCCATTATCAAATTCAGATTTTGCTTTTTGTATTTCTTCTATCCATTTTTCTTTGTTACTTAAAAGGAATTTATGAACATCATCACTTGTCGTTATGACATCGAGGCTCTGCCTAACAATACGCCAAGTACCAAGTCTGACATCTTTAATGTTTTTTAATTCGATTTCAATATCATACAAGAAATTGGAATTAATCAGCGGAAGATAATGCTTTAAATATCCCAATCTCCGATTAGTAAGAATTAACTCACCACCGTTTATAGTATCCCACATATGCTCAATAGACGTAGCAGGACTGCGTAAAATTATTTTTTCACTATTATTCATCTCAACCAATCTCCTAAAGCAACTTAAATATAAAAAGGATTTTTATCCTCTTCAGAGCATTTTATAAGTACCATATTACCACCCAACATAATAATAACATAAGTATTTAATATTGTCAAAAAATTAAAACACATTATCTCCCAAATCATATTGACTTTTTATAAAATTAACAACCGCATCTATTTCTTTGTGGGAAATAAAACAACCTTTTATTCTCAGAGGAGGGTTGGAATTACCGGGCATATATAACATATCACCATTGCCGAATAATTTAAAATCTACACCCAACCGCCTTCTTTCGTCCTCCTCTGTCGGTGTAGAAAGAAGAATTCTTGATTGAAAATTCCATTTGACCGATTTCACATAAGTGTTATAATTAATACACGATGTTGTTGCAACCATATGTATTCCTACACAACTTCCAAATACAAGAATACGATTTATTGATTCTTCAATTTCCGTTTCCCTAAGCATAATCAAATCCAAAAGCTCGTCAATAAAAATTACAATCTTAGGTATCTTCTCATACGGTTTACCGTTTCTTTCCATCAGCCGATTATATTCGTCAAGACTTCTAACGTTGTTATCCTTTAATAGGTTATACCTGTTCTGCATCTCGACAACCGTCCAATTCAGCGCACCCACAGCGTGATTGGGGTCGATTATTACCGGAATTAAAAGGTGTGGCATTCCATTATATACGCCAAGCTCAACCATTTTGGTGTCAACCATTATCATTTTGACCTCGTCGGGCGTCGCCTTATAGAGTAGGCTCGTTATAAGTGAATTTATGCACACCGACTTACCCGAGCCGGTAGCGCCGACAATGAGCATATGCGGAAAGTCCGCAATGTCCGCTATAACGCACTCGCCTCTTATATCTTTGCCAAGCGCAACCGTCGTTCTTGACTTGCTCCTTTTAAATTCTTCGGTATCCATTACCTCGCGCATTGACACGTCATACGATGTTAAGTTAGGAATTTCTATATCTATTGCCGATTTACCCGGGATAGGCGCTTCAATTCTCACTCCAGACACGGCAAGCCTCAACGCAATATCATCTGACAAATCGGTAATCTTTGAAACCTTTATGCCGACTCCAAGCTGAAGTCCAAATCTCGTGACCGACGGACCCTGAGTAATATCTATTAACTTTGCATCAATCTTAAAACTGCGTAAAGTATCTAAGAGCTTAATTGCTTTTTCCTCGAGATACCGCCTAATTTCAGCAGGAGATTTTCGGCAGGATTTGGGTATTTCAAGCAATCCCAAACCCGGTAATTTGTACAAAATCATTTCACAAGAATCCATACTTAAAATTCACCACCTATACATAAACTACTTAGAAATCCTTACTTAACAAAAACTCCATATATCGGAGCACGTCCTTTTGTTGCTCGGCAGATAATTGGTCATATTTTTCAAGCAATGCACTTTTTGCCTCAGTAAGACTTGACTCTGTAGCAACATCCTCAGAACCTAACAGATATTCAACGTCAGTATCCAACACTTCTGCAATTTTTGAAAGGTGCTTCTTATATGATTTTGTTTTTCCTTTTTTCCAATCAGTCACAGCAGAGCGGTTAATGCCAGCTTTTTGACAAAATTCAGTCTCGCTAAGACCGCTTTTCCATAACAAATCTAATATTTTATATAAAGTATCCAAAAAGACTCACCTCGTTTTGTCAACAATTTACAATATTCTAAAATATCAGAATTAAATCTTGACATTCTAATATTTTAGAATTATAATAACAAATGTAATCAAGCAACACCATAGGAGGCGGTGGTATGCGCAACCAAACTTGTAATTCGCAATGTCGTTTTAGAAATATTGATATAGAAGTATTGAGCAAAGCCATAGCGGATAATTTAACCAATCAGTTGACAAATGCTTCTGATAAGCCAAAACAAAAATACAAGGTAGAATGTCACGCCGATAATTGTGAACTCCAAAATGTTGATTTGGGTAGACTTATTAGCGATATTCAAGCACGTGTAATGCATTTGTTTTGTGAAAATATTTCCAATTGCTGCATTGACGATTATGTAAATTTAGTGCTTAACATAGGGTGTGACCCGTTAGATGCCAAGACTTTTAAGCGTTAACTTTTTAGCCACCTCTCCGATAATAGCAAGAGAAGCATTGGAAGCTGCATTTTTGATAAAGCTTTTGGTTTCTTGCCATATCTTGGGAGAGCGAATATTTTCCAAGTATTCGTGCCCGCTAAATGTTAATGATTGTATGCGCGCAACTTGTGGTTCAACATAACCGGCAATTCGAACTACCATAACATTTAAAAGCTCAGCTTCGTACAGTTTATAGCAGGTGTACGACAATTCATCTTCGCTATATTCAGGAAGATAGTCGGATAACTTATCAATAGTCCACTCGCTGTTGTATGATAAGTTTTCCTCAATACAAAGCATAACATCACGTACGCAGTCAATATTGAGTTTCATATGTTAATCAATCCCTTCATCTATTAATGTTAGGGTTGTCGGTACGTCCAAGGAGGTAGTCTACTGATACATTGAAGTAATCGGCAAGGCTATGGATTTTGTCTATGGCAGGTTTTTGACCGCGCTTCATATTATCTATAATGCTTGTTGACAATTGGGCGTCTTTTAACATTTTGTTAATTGACAGACCACGCTCTGAAGCTAATTCAGAAATACGGTCAATAGTAACTTGTAAATTATACACAATATCCAACCTCCGGTTTTGTGAATTTATCACAAACTTCCGTGAATTTACGGAATAATATTGATTTCTGTAAATTCACAGAGTATAATAACAAATGTAATCAATTGCTACACATTTGATTACTCGCCACAAGCAGCTTGCTTCTGCTTGTAAGAGCAACCACCACAATTGTTTACCGCAACGTTGTATTGGTATCTCCCTTAAATGTATCCGGGGTCTTTTACTGCCCCTCATTTCAGAGATACTGCCGCAAGCAAGTATGTAGGCTAATGATTTTACGACTTGACACTTAAGCAGTTGTGGTTCTGCTCTAATAGCCTTTAGCTGTCAAGATTACCACGGGGGCAATCGAAACCGTTGCGCAGCAGTCTCGTGCCCTGGGAATTATATGCGGAACAGGCAAAACCAAAAGTGCTTTCAATAGAAACCACCTCCTACTTTGCCTATAAAGGCTTCTAATAGCTACACATATATTTCAACAAAATTCACATTTACAACAGCAGCGCGGGTCGTTGTTTGCGGCTCCAAAGGTCCGAGCGCTGCACCAATCTTTGCGGAATACGTTCACCGCCCAATCGCAAAGATGGCAAATAAAGGTTCATAGCGCACAATTACGCCAGTCTGGCAACAGTCAGAGCTTCAACGAAATCTTGACGAAGCACAATTTGCGCACAGAACCCTCCTATGTGAAGCGGAACAGTTTTTCCTTTATCTCTCTGTTCCGTTTCATTTTACAGCAAAATATTACAAATGTCAATAATAATATGACGAAAGGAGTGATAAATATGGCAAATAACAAGCTCGATGAATGGGCTAAGGACTGCCGAAAGGCAATGATAGAACGCGACAATATGAAAGTCAGCGAACTTGCCGAAGCAATCGGGTGTAACAGAGTTATTGTATCGAGCGTCATTAATTGCAGCGCAAACAGAGATGATATAAGACAGCGCATATGTGACTATCTCGGTGTTGACTCTCGTCTTTAAGTAAAGTATATCACGAAAGAAGGTTTATGCAATGGGAAAAGGTCGTAGTTTAAAGGCTAATAACATCTATACACAGTGTAGATTATCGGCCGCAGAATATGATGACAGACTTGCTACAAGGGAGCGTGCCTCCGAGGAACTCGGTTGCAGTGTGAGTATGCTTGCCGAATATGAACTCGGCATAAGAACCCCACAGCCAAATATGATTATCCGAATGATGGATAGATACAACGCGCCGGAGCTTGTGTGTCACTACTGCGCCAATGAATGTCTTCTCGGCAAAAACAGAATTACTCTGCCTGAGTTTTCGGACCTTGACAGAATAACCATTAAACTTGTTTCAGCGCTCAAAGAATCGGGCGACATTTCCGATGTCATTCTTGATGTCGCGGCAGACGGTAAAATAACAGCGAACGAAAGCCGCAAAATTGAAATGGTCTGCCGCGCTATGGAAAACATATCAAAGGCAGCATCGGCACTGCAGCTATACGTTGCAAAACAAGCGGCTATAACAGAATTTAAAAACAATAAAAAATAATCAATCTGTACAGGCCAATACGCATACAATGCAGTGAAAGGGGTGATTTAATTGATTGTTGATGAATTAAAAATCGGCAGTGCGGTTGTAAAAATTGATGATAGCTGTATTACAGACGCCAATGGTGTGAAAGCAATAATACATCGTCTTGAAGCAATCGCAACCGCTGCACTTAAAGAACAACAGCTAAAGAAAAAAGAAGCTGTATAATTTACAGGAGGAAAAACTATGAAATACACAGTTTGCGAAAAGTGCGGCGCAAGTCTTGACCACGGCGAACCTTGCGACTGCACAAAGAATGAAAAGTTCTTAGAGATTGTTCAAAATAAACGGAGTGAGTCCGAAAAAAATCAGACCCACTCCAACAACCAAATTAACCAAGAAAATATTATCACAAAGCCAAAAAAAAGTCAAGAGCAAATTTCGGAACTTCCTGCAGTTCCGGTCAAAGCTCCAAACAATTACGAAGATGTTATACCGAAAGACATTATAGTTATAGGTCAATTACCGGTTATCGAAGAACGCTTAATACGTCTATCTGAACACATAAAGCAACGCACATCTGTTGCCGAGACCTGCGAATGTACAGAGGACAACTACAAAGACGTAAAGAAACTCCGTGCGGAATTTAACAAGGAGCATAAGTCTTTAAAAGAACAATACACAGAGATTATGGATAGGGTTTTAGCGCCCATCAAAACAGTGGACAAGCGTTTCGCTATATGTGCACAGGTATACAAAGACGCTGATGAGAAACTTAAGAGCAAAATAAGCACGATAGAAACAGGCATAAAAGACGCGAAAAAAGCGGAAGTGATTGAATATTTTAACGAAGCCGCAAAAGCTGTCAATATAGACTTTTTAAGCTTTGAAGACCTCGGGATAACAGTTTCAATGTCTGCGAGCTTAAAATCTCTTAAAGACAAAACTCTTATAACACTTAACAAAATAGCTGAAGACTTAAAAATGATTGACACGCAAGATTTTAAAGACGAAATACTCGTTGAATATAAGAGTCACCTTAACGTATCCAAAGCAATTACCGATGTGTGTGAACGTCATAAACGCATTGAGGACGAAAAAAAGCAGCGGCTTGAGGCACAAGCTGAGCGTGAGCTAAAAGAAGAAGCAAAACAAAAAGCACTTGAAGCCGCTGCAGAAATGAGTGAAACAAAAGAGCCCATAAATGCACCTCTTACTCCTCCGTCATCGTCAGATATTCCGATTGTTGCAGACAATACAAATACAACTGACATTAAACCAACAAAAAAACCTCTTGTAGCTTATATTAAGGTCTGGAGCCCGGAAGTAGAAAGATTACGTGAATTTAAATACGCGCTTGAAGAAGCTGCGGAAAGGATAGGTGTTATGTATGAATTCAAATAAGCAATTAACGGCACACAAACCTAAATTCAGTGTTGCAGTTCAAACAGATACGTATAAAAAGCTGATTAACAATACTCTTGGCGACCCAAATCGAGCGAAACGTTTTGTTGCTGCAATATCATCAGCAGTCGCCGTAAATCCCGCACTTCAGGAATGCGATGCGGGAACAATTTTATCAGCCGGACTACTGGGTGAAAGCTTAAATCTTTCACCGAGTCCACAGCTTGGTCAATATTACCTTGTTCCATATGATGACAAACGAAACAACCGCAAGATTGCGCAGTTTCAAATGGGATACAAAGGATACATACAACTTGCACTCCGCAGCGGAAGATACAAAAAAATTAACGTCACAACCGTTAAAGAAGGAGAAATTGTATCGTATAATCCGTTTGACAAAGAGATTGTATTCAAGCCGATAAAGGACTATGAAGAAAGAGAAAAAGCTGCTACAATCGGATATTACGCTATGTTCGAGTTGTTAGACGGTATGGTTGAGTGGTTATACTGGCCAAAAGAAAAAATGGAAGCACACGCGCTTAAGTATTCAAAAGCTTATAAGGCTCAAAAAGGATATTCTTTTTGGGAGAAGAACTTTGACGCAATGGCATATAAAACTATGCTCCGCCAGCTCATCAGCAAACGCGGTCCAATGTCAATAGATATGGATTTTTCTATGATAGAAGCTTACACAAAGGATATGGCGCAGATAAACACAGATGGTACATACAGTTACGTAGATAACACGGACACAGAAGACGACGGCATACTTATACAGCCGGACGAAAGCCCGGAAAAACCCGAGTACGAAGAAATGTCGGATACTATGCCCTTGTACGAAGAAATGCCTGACGATATGCCCTTTCCGCCCGATGATAATGTGGTAAATCTTGATGAATTATAATATCATAAGCACCGGCTCGAAGGGAAACGCGGTAATAATCAACAATATCCTAATCGACTGCGGTATTTCGTATAAGGCGATTGCTGACTACATTAGGCAAATCAATCTTCTTCTGCTGACGCACAAACATTATGACCATTTTAAGGCGGCAACCGTAAAGCGTTTAGCGGCAGAGCGCCCGCTCTTACGCTTCGGCTGCTGCCAATGGCTTGTAAATCCACTTATAGAATGCGGCGTAAGACCGGAAAACATTGATGTTTACGAAATAGGCAAAAAATACACCTACAACAACTTTTCACTTATACCTATAAAGCTGTATCACGATATACCAAATTGCGGCTACAGACTATTTTGGGGGCACGAAAAAGCAATATACGCAACAGACACTCGAACACTCGAAGGAATTACAGCTAAAGACTACGATTGTTACTTTATCGAAGCTAACTATAAAACCGAAGAAATCAAGCAGCGTATAGCCGAAAAAGAAGAAAACGGCGAATATTCATACGAAAAACGTGCTATGAATGAACACTTATCGTACGAACAAGCAATAAACTTCATCTACAGTAACATAGGACAAAACGGAAAATATATACTTTTGCACGGACATACAGATGAGTAATTATCAAACATATTGTTAGATGAGTGTTAAATAAATCGTAAGTAACTTGTTAGGTATTCTGTTAGGTAACTTGTTAGGTGTTCCGTTAGATAACTTGTTATGAAAGATACGAGGCATACTTATGGCATTTAGTACAACAGCAAAAATAATTGGATATGACGGTCGCAATATGGTACTCATACCTGAGGACTCAATTGACCGAGAGATGATACAAAAGCAGGTAAATAAAGCTGAAATCACACTGTATGACGGAAGAGAATGCAGCGCTGAACAGCGAAAAAAGATTTTTGCAATTATCCGTGAGATTTCGGATTGGTGCGGTCACGACCGCGAGGATTTGCGCTCATATTTTACAGCGAATTTCTGTGAAGATAATGAACTTGAACATTTCAGTTTAAGTCCTAAAAGTCTTAAATTTGCAAGTAAATCCATAGCGAGGGATTTTATAACGTACCTCATTGAATTTTGTTTTGCCTGGGGCGTTCCCACTCTTGATACTATGCTCAACAGAACCGAGGATATAGGCAGATACTTATATACTTGTCTGGAGTATAAAAAATGCGCCATATGTAACGCAGACGCCGAAGTTCATCACGTCGACGCTATAGGAATGGGACGCAACAGAAACACAATTATTCATCAAGGTATGAGAGCAGTTGCGCTTTGCAGAAAGCATCACAGAGAAGCTCACAATATGGGCTTTAAATCCTTTTCAAGTGCTTATCATATATACGGAATACGCCTTGATAAATACCTTTGCGATATGTTAAAACTTGGAAGAAAGGAGATACAAAATGCAGTATTTAAACGAGATAAACAGTTTTTACAGCTGGTTGACATATAACTCCCTTTCAACTCAAGCTCAAGCATTATGGTTCGCGCTAATGCATTTTAATAACATATCCGCTATTGAAATAATGGGAAAATACTATTGGCCGGTAAAATTCAAGGCAATAGGCAAGAAACTAAAATCAATGCTTGAGTTCAATCACGACACACAGCTTAGCCGCGCACGTGAAGAGCTTATAAATACCGGAAGAATTATCTACGATAAAGGGTCATCGCATATCGCCGGAACTTACGAAATAATTCCATTTGACACATCTCTTGAAAGGCAAACCGCAGAAAACTTGTTAGGTAACTTGTTAAGTATTCCGTTAGGTGTTCCGTTAAGAGAAGCGTTAGGTAACTCGTTAGCATATATAGACTTAGATATAGAATTATATATAAATAATAATATATATAATACTTCTTTTTGTGGTGATGATGGTGATATATACGCGCAAGCGCGCAAAAAAAGCAAACAGCAAATTTGGCCGACCGATGTATTAAGCAAATATAAAAGCTTGAGCATAGAAACAAAATCCGAATGTGAAGACATATCTAATCAATTGTTTGACAGCTATATGGGGCGAAGCCCGCTTCCAAACGACACATCCAAAGTAATTGAGCGAATATGCCGCCGCACGCCGGATTTCAAAGAAATCATAATTGACAAAAACAGAGTTGACCTGCTCAATTATGCTATGGAGCAAGCGGCATCAACAGGCAATACAACTTGGAATTACATAGACGGAGTCTTAAAACGGCTGAGTATGCGTGGCATTAAGAATATTGAGGATTGCGAAGAATACGACGAAACACGCAATGAGATGCGAAAGGAGAAATAAACGATGGTTGAACCGTTATCGGGCCCGATTATAGCTTTAATGCTTATAGTTATAACAGTATTATGTGGAATGCTATTAGACAGCAAACGCAAGTTAAAGCGCACAGCGCAAAGATATGATTATGCACGCAAACAGTGCCGTAGCCTTGAAAAACGCATTGATAAATTGCAGTACGACAATGAAACACTCAAAGTTATGGTTAATAGATTTGAAAAACAAGGCGACAAGAAAAGCAGTCTTGCCGGAAGTATACGAAAAATAGTCATATAGGAGGATAAAAAATGACTCATCCGGAAATAAAAGAAGCAGAATTATTCGGCTATCCACTTCACGATATGCCGTCCGAGCCAATAGGCAAATGTGAATTTTGCGGCGACGATATATACAGCAAACACGCTAAAAGCTCCGACGGTTTATTCTGTGACCTAACGTGCTGTCACAATTATTACGAAATCGAGGAAGATGAAGAGTATTAGTGACAACTTCAGATTACAAAGTTTTAATACGCAACAATGAAAAGGAGATACAAAATGAATAACTCAAAAGGAATTACATACATAAGTGTAGACGA
>UQOT01000024.1 GCA_900542675.1 uncultured Eubacteriales bacterium
GCATACTATAGCGTAAATTCATTAATGCTTGCCTTCGCACACATGGTGTGCGGCCACGCTCGGCGTTCCCTACACACGTTCACTCTATTGTTGTACTAAATTCAAAGTTTTTCGACACTCTGAAACAAATCGCTGTTTTGCGCTTCGTTTATTATTTATCAAAATATTTATGCTTGAATTTTAAGAGTTCGCGATAAATTCGGCTTTGAGAATATGTTTTTATTGCTATCTCAAACGACTCAAGAGTGGTATTTCTGAATACTCCGCCTCGCGATATCTCGTAGTGATTATCCTTGCTGTATTCGTTGGTATCTATTGCATAACAATATGTAAAGTACCGCTTTGCCTCGTCGAGCACCTCACTGTCAAAATAACCGCCGGGATACGAAAGCGTGGTGACGTTTTTACCGCTTATCTTTGCCAACGCCGCGCACGAGTCACGAAATTCCTTATCCACCGTCTCGCGGTCTGCGGACGACAAATCAATATGGTTATTTGTATGGCTCTGTATGCTGACAAGCCCGCTCTTTACCATTTCTTTTATCTGATAATCCTTGAGGTAATCGGGTTTTCCGACATACGCGGCGACGACGAATATCGTAGCCTTCATATTGTACTTGCGTAGCAGCGGAAACATCTCCAGATAATTATCCTCGTAGCCGTCGTCAAACGTCAGTATAACCGGCTTGTCAACGCTATACGCCTTTTCGTATTCGTCCGAAAACAGCGACGTGTAGCCGTTATCCGAAAGGAATTTTAGCTCCTCCTCAAGCTGCGCGGGACGCAGATATAAATTTTCATCACCACCGCGCGGCTCGTCAGCTACGCAGTGATACATAAACACAGGTATGCCGCGCTCAGTCAGATACGGAACAAGCACTGCGGCAAGCACCGCGATTAATACTATGACTATCACAGTATTTCTGCGTCGTCTGCGCCTTTTTGCTCTTTTTCTGTTCATACAATTTTACTCCAAAATCAACGTAGGCACGTAAATAAGCAGATACGTAGGTTGGTAGGCATTGCCACCCCTTTTAAGGGGTGCAAACGGGCGGATAATATCCGCCCCTACGTTATCTCACAACTATATTTATCAGCTTTTTCGGGACGGCTATGCATTTTACAACCGTCTTGTCGCCGATTAGGTCTTTTATTTTGTTGTTTGCCATAGCAAGCTCTTTCATCTCATCGGGCGATAAATTCGGGTCAATATTTATCTTATCTCTTATTTTACCGTTTATCTGAATTACAATTTCAACCTCACTCACCTTTAGCGCGCTTTCATCATAATTCGGCCACGGCTCAAGCGATAAGTTGCTCGTCTTGCCGATGTTCTCCCACATCTCAGCCGTGATATGCGGAACGAACGGGCTTAAAAGAATAATAAGCGACTCTACCGCCTCGGTTATAACCGCCTTGTTATAATTCTCCTTAGCGACCTTTTCCTTGTACACGTAAAGCGCATTTACCATCTCCATAACCGAGCTTATCGCCGTGTTAAAGTTAAACCTGTCGCAGTCATACGTCACTTTCTTTATCGTTGAGTTAACCGCAAGACGCAGCTTTTTATCATCATCGCTCAGACCGTCATTAGACGGCTTCTTGTCTGTTAAATATTCTTTTAAATCCTCGACCGCTCTCCAGACTCTGTTTAAAAATCTGTATGCACCTTCAACCGCTGTGTCGTTCCAGTCAAGGTCGCGCTCGGGCGGAGCCGCGAACATAATGAACAATCTCGCGGTGTCGGCGCCGTACTTGCCGACGATTTCCTCCGGGCTTACAACATTGCCGACAGACTTCGACATCTTTGTGCCGTCTTTAAGTACCATACCCTGCGTAAGCAAATTCTTAAACGGCTCGTCACAGCCGACATATCCAAAGTCGCACAGAGCCTTCGTAAAGAACCTAGC
This sequence comes from uncultured Eubacteriales bacterium, assembly GCA_900542675.1. GTDB lineage: Bacteria > Bacillota > Clostridia > Monoglobales > Monoglobaceae > Monoglobus. The sequence goes on from UQOT01000024.1 coordinate 1,911, forward strand.
ATACAGCAAGTGAAGTATCGCGTGCTCAACACCACCGATATACTGGTCAACGTTCATCCAATAATCCGCCTTTTCTTTATCAAACGGCATCTTATCGTTGTGCGGGTCACAATAGCGCAGGAAATACCACGATGAGCATACGAATGTATCCATCGTGTCGGTCTCGCGCTTTGCGGGTGCGCCGCACTTCGGGCAGGTAGTATTTACAAATTCCCCGCATTCGCTAAGCGGCGACTGTCCCTGACCCGTGAACTTTACGTTTTCGGGCAGGAGAACCGGAAGCTGCTCTTCGGGTACGAGAACCTCGCCGCAGTGCGGACAATATACAACCGGTATCGGCGCGCCCCAATATCTCTGGCGTGAAATCAGCCAATCTCTTAAACGGAAGTTGACTTTTTTGCTGCCTATGCCCTCTTTTTCAAGATATTCGGTTATCGCCTTTATTGCTTCTTTATTATCCATCCCGTCAAATCTGCCGGAATTCTGCATAATACCCTCGGCAGCGAATGCCTCGGTCATATCCTCTTCCTTCATATTTTTGCCTTCGGGCTGAACCACAATCTTAATCGGCAAATTATACTTCTTGGCAAATTCAAAATCACGCTGGTCGTGAGCCGCAACGCCCATAACAATACCCGTGCCGTAATCTAAGAATACATAATTTGCAAGGTACAGCGGGATTTTATCGCCCGTAAACGGGTGAATTAAGTAAGTACCGGTGAATACACCTTCCTTTTCGGTATCTGTTGCCGAGCGCATAATCTCGCTCTGCGTCTGAACCTTCTTTATGAACTCGCGGCACTCCTTCTCGGTCTCGCTGCCCGCTATCAGGCTGTCAACTATCGGGTGCTCGGGCGCTATAACCATATAGCTCACGCCGAAAATCGTATCCGGACGTGTTGTGTAAACCGTAAGATACTCGTCGCTGCCGTCTATCTTAAACTTGACCTCTGCGCCCTCGCTGCGGCCTATCCAGTTGGTCTGCATCGACTTAACCTTATCCGGCCAGCCTGTGAGCTTATCAATATCATCCAAAAGCCTCTGCGCGTAGTCGGTAATCTTAAAGAACCACTGCTCAAGGTCCTTCTTGCCGACCTCGCTCTTGCAGCGCTCACACTTTCCGTTTACCACCTGCTCGTTTGCAAGTACCGTCTTACACGACGGACACCAATTGACGTATGACTTCTTTTTATACGCAAGTCCGTGCTTATAAAGCTGCTCAAACATCCACTGAGTAAACTTATAGTACTCGGGCTTTGCCGTTGCAACCTCTCTGTCCCAGTCATAGCTGAAGCCGAGACGCTTAAGCTGCTCACGCATATTATCAATATTCGACCACGTCCAGTCGGCAGGGTCTGCGCCGTGCTTTATCGCCGCGTTCTCGGCGGGCAGACCGAACGAATCCCAACCCATAGGATGGAGCACATTATAGCCCTGCATCTTCTTATATCTCGCCAAAACGTCGCCTATCGAGTAGTTGCGCACGTGACCCATATGCAGGTTTCCCGACGGATAAGGGAACATCTCAAGCGCGTAGTATTTCGGCTTGTCCGCGCCCTCCGTAATCTTAAACTCACCGCTGTCCGCCCACTTCTTCTGCCACTTTTCCTCTATTGATTTAAAATCATACCTCAATTTATTTTATCTCCTTTTGCTAAATTAATCTACTATATCACTTATATCTATATTTATGCCGTCCTGCCAGATGTGCTCTAAGTCGTAAAACTCGCGCGTGTCGCCTAAGAATATATGCACAACCACATCATCGTAGCCGAGTAAAATCCACTGCGCGGTGCGGTAGCCTTCCTTGTTCACTGCAAATATTCCGTCCTTCTCAAGCTCATCCTCGACATTGTCGCACAGAGCCTTTACCTGAGTATCCGAGCCGCCCGTAACTATGACAAAATACTCGGTCATAGTCGTAAGGCTCGAAATATCAAGCACTGTGATATCCCTTCCCTTTTTACTGTCTAAGACTTTTACTATTTTATTTACTACGTCATTTTTACAAGCCATTTACTATCCTCTTTCCTGAAACTGTCTGTTTATTTCATATAAAAATTTTCCTGCATTAAAGCCTTGGTCTCTTTTTTATCATATACAAAATATGAAATGTTATTTATATACTTGCCCTCGCCGGGAAGCTGATAAATATTTATATTGCTCTTTCCGATTTTAAACACGTCGGTCATAAGCTCTCTGACCTCGGCGTTGTTTAAATCGGTAGTCGTGTACTTCATTATTGTACTGTAAAGCACGGGAGCCTTAATTATCCCCACCGGACTTAAAGCCTTTTTCATAACCGCGGAGTAAAAATCCTTCTGCGCGGCGTTTCTGTCAACATCGCCCCTTGCGTAGCCCGTACCGTCGTCATTCTTTCTAAAACGCATAAACATCATCGCGTGCTCGCCGTCAAGCTTCTGCTTTCCCGCTTTAAGCTCAATCGTCAGCCCCTGAACAGGGTCGTGATAATTCATATCTATAGGCACATCTATCGTGACTCCGCCCAGCGCGTCAACAATCTCGCGGAACGCGTCAAACGTAATCGTGGCAAAGAAATCCGCCTTCATTCCGATAACGCTTTCGACTTCTTTATTAAGCGTATCTATTCCGCTGAAATACGCCGAATTTATCTTTTTGTCGCGGCGGTTGTTGTCAACCTTGGTGTCGCGCGGAATTTGCAGGACGCTGACCCTGCCGTTTATATTATCTACCTGAACGAACAAAATAAGGTCTGTCCTGTAACCGTCAACATCAACGCCCGCGACAAGCAGGTTTGTGACATCGGTCAGACGCGACTTTGCATTATCGCCGAACAGACCGCGCCCTATGTTAAATCCGACAACCACGAAGGCGATAAATATAACAAACGACATAACGCGGCTGAACCGTGATTTCCTTCTCATTAAAACTACTCCTTATTCTCCCGCTTTATAACGAGATCGTTTCTTGCGTGAATTGTATCGGGATGCAGCAGCAGACCGCGTCCGATTAAGTCAATAATCGTATCGTCAATGCCCTTTATTATGGCTTCGTCAATATCCTTGTACGCCAACTGTCTTAAATGCTCCACTCCGTCAAAGTCGCGGTTCGGCTCTATGTAGTCCGCGATATAAATAATCTTTGCCATCATACTCATACCGCCCTTACCCGTTGTGTGATACTTAACCGCGTCGAGTATCTCCGGGTCATAAATCCCGAACCTCCTCTGCGCCTCGCACGCGCCGAGCGCACCGTGCAGAATTTTGGGCATTCGCCTTGACATACTGTCAACCGTCACGCCGTATCGGCTCTTTAAAATTCCTTCCATATCCTGAGGCGGAACCTCTTTTGCGCAGTCGTGTACCAATCCCGCAATATACGCGCGGTCGGGGTCTACGCCGTACCTTACTGCAAGCTTTTTAGCCTCATCGGCAACCCCTAAGGAGTGTACATACCGCTTCTCGCTGAGGTCGCGTTTAAGCTGCGCCTTTATTTCCTCAATATCCGTCATAATCGGCACCTCCGCCTTTATTCCTTATACAGTCTGTTTTCTTTAATATACTCAATAACTTTATCGTCACAGAGATAGCGTATGCTCTCACCGCTGCGTATTTTCTCGCGCAGCTCGGTTGAGGACACTTCGATAAGCGGCATATCAACCACGGTTATGTCCGCGCCGAATTTATTCTTCAAAAATCCGATTTTTTCGTAAAACCGCTCCTTAGAAACGGTTCTGCGCATCATTGCCGCAACCGTACACAACCTGAAAATCTCCTGCGGCATATACCATCTGTCCATATAATCAAGCGAGTCGGCACCGACTATAAAGTAAATCTGCGCTTCGGGCTCAGCCTCCTTAATCCGCCGCAGGGTGTTTGCCGTGTACGTCGTCTCACTTTGCGCAATCTCCATATCGCTGACACAGAAATTCGGATTTCTGTTCGTCACGGCTTCAATCATATTATATCTGTGAATACCTTCAGCTCTGCCGGACTCCGGCTTATACCCTATTTTTCCGGTCGGAATAAACAGCACCTTATCAAGTCCGAGCGTCCGCTGCGCCGTCTCTGCCATAATAAAATGTCCGATATGCGGCGGGTCAAAGCTCCCGCCCATAATGCCGAGTTTTTTCATTTAATATGCTATTACCTTTGTTACGTCCTTGTCAATACTCTTGACGCCCTTACCGTTTGGCTTTGTCAGATACAGGCCGCGACCTTTGTCGCTGTCCGCGCTGTATACAATCCCGCCGTCGTTTTTAAGCCCGTATGTGCTTACGCCCTTAGCGACTTCGACTGTCTTGCCCTTTGTGCTTACGCAGTATACGTCGCCCGTCTTTGACTCAAGACTGTAGTTCTTGGCATATACAATATGCTCGCCCGCCTTGTCAAACGTGAACGCTCCCGCGCCCACCTCGCTGGCAAGCACCGTGTTATTTTCATCCGTGTACGCGTTCAGCGTAACCAAATTCCACGTTACATCATACCCGTCGGCAAACCTTATTGTATTTCCGTCGGGCGTTAGGTTACATGAATACGCGGTATCGCTGATTTTCTTATCCGAAGCGACTGCCCCGTTGTTTATCGATACGGAATAAAGCTGACCGCACTCTGCGGCAGTGTCATAGCCCTGAATATATACCGCCTTTGTAAAGTCGTCGTTTATATCAAACTGGCATACGCGCTTGTGGTCAGGGTCGTCAAGCACCGTAATATTCATCGCAAGCTCCTGCGCCTCACTGCTGTCACGACCCGCATAGAAGTAGTCAAACGCAGTTCCTTCCGCGTTTGCTTTTCTGAATACAACTGCGCTCTCGTCACGGCTCATCTCGATAAGCTCAGTAAGCCCTGACGCGATTTTCTCCTTCTGACCGCTCTCAAGGCTTGCGTAGTAAAGCGTCTGATAGTAATCCGCGTAGCTTCCGCCGACATATATACTGTTGCTGAGCTTTGATAAAATAGGCTCGCACCTTGAGCCATCGGTTATCATAACCGCTTCGCTCGCGTTGTCCTTCATCATATACACGTCAAAACAGTAGCTCTCGGAATCATAATTCTTCGCATAGACAACCGTCTTTCCCGCAGGGTTCGTGCCGAACGCCTTGTATACGTCGGACTCAATCTTTCTTGACTCGCCCACTTCGCCCTTTACGATTGACGAGAGGTACAAATCACCGACAAAATATTCCGGATTATAATTTGAAACATACACTATACCGTTTCCGTCTGCCGCAAACATAAAGTTATCCGCGTTTACGTTATCACTGACTTTAACGGATTTTCCGTTATCCGCCGACCAATAGCAAAGTGTGCCGCCCGCTCCGTACGCGTCGGCATTTTTAAGATACAGCACGCCTAGACCGTCGCCCGAAACTGCTGTTTTATAATACACACTGTCGTCTATATGACTGAGCGTTCTTTTCTTGCCGTTCTTTATATAGTTAAGCGAACCGCTGTTTAAGTTCATATCCGCGTTGTCGATAAAATACGACATATCTCCCGCTGAAGAAACATTTATAAGATCCTTCTCCTTTATCTGCTCGGGAGCCGCCGTCGGCACGGCTTCATCCTCGTCATCGTCCGAGCGTCCGGGCGTCGCTGACGGAGCCGCAGGCTCCTCATATTCCTTTGCGATAAAGCTTTGGCTGATTTCAACCTCCTTACCGTTATAGTACGAGCATAAAACGCCGTCCTTTGTGTAAACCGTCGGCGTTTCGGGTTCCTCATAAACCGCCTTTGACGCCATATTGACAGAGGCGATAACAATGCCTACAACAAGCACCGCAATAATACAGCCGACTATAATGCCCGCCTTGGGCTTAAAGCTGAATTCTCTGTTCTTCTTTTCCTTGCTCTCGCTCTTTTTCTTCTCGGGTTTAAGCTTACTTTTAATCTCACTTAAATCCATTTTAACGGTCTTTGAGGTCTCGCTCTCACCCTCAGACTTTTTAACAGGAAGAATACTGCCCTTTTTGGACTGCTTCTTCTCACGCTTTTCCTTGCGTGCAAGACGAGCCGCCTCAAGCGCCTGTATCTTCTCCTCGTTGGTCATATTGGAAAAACTCTCGTCATAACGCGCCTCGCGTCTGCGCTTTAACTCCTCATCGACCTTATATTCATCTTTATCATCGGACCCGTTTTCAAACATACTCGAGTAACGCTTTTCAAAGTCAGAGTCTGTCTCCTCATTCCCATTCTGAGGCTCCGCGGCATTCACCTTTTTCGTATCCTCGTCGCCGCTCTCAGATGCCGCAAATCCGCACTCAGGGCACTTTTTAGCTTCTTCCGGAATTTCCGCGCCGCACTTTTCGCACTTCATCTGTCCTCAATCCACCTTTCCTATCTATATTGTAATAACAATACACATAATCTGAATTTGATATAATTATATTAATTTTACCACATCTTGAGACAAAAAACAACTATTTTATAAAATTTTTATAATTTGTTAATAAAAATGCGCCATAATAAATATTCCGGCACAATACATACGATATTCGCCAAACCCCTGTTCGCAGGGAACGAATGTCTTTGTTGACGCGCCAAAAATATTTACTATGCCGCATACTGAACCCCCTCAGTCACGCTCCGCAATCTATTTATTACATTTCTATACGTAACATTTACACTATAATCTAAACTTTATATTCTCAAGCCTTTTTTGTATGTCCGTAATTTCTTGAGTGATTTCATCTTTTGATAATAAATTCGTTTCAGTTCTTCCGACAAGATAATCAATACTTACACCGAAAAACTCTGCAAGTATAATTAAAGCTATTCCATCAGGATTGGTTTTCCCGGTTTCATAATTCGATAAAGTTTTTTGGTCTATTCCGGTAGCGTTTGCAACATCTATTTGCCGCAAATCCATATCTTCTCGTAAATCTTTTATTCTATTGCGCATACTAAATCTCTCCTTAACAGTATTAATATCCTGTCTTAAACAGATATTACTACTCTTCATCAATAAAAACAAATAATTCATTAGGAGTGCAATCTAAAATATTGCACATAGCATCAATATTTTCATACTGAATAGATTTAGTTTCATTATTTATCATTTTGTTAAAATTCTGATAACTCATACCAAGCTGTTTATAAAGCCAATATTTTGTTTTGCCTTTTTCATTAAGCAAATTCAAGGCATTTAATTTAACCACAATAAACACTCCATATCTTATTCGGATATATTTTTACAAGCTTCAACATAAACCGATAATAAGTTTTCGGCATATATTTGTTCTTTTTCGCTTAATTCAGACAGCATTATACTTACTGCATTGTTTTGACTTTTGTTTTCAATACCGAATAAAATATAATCTGAGGAAACATCTAATACTTTGCAAATGCTTATTAAAGTTGAAACAGATATACCCGTCATACCTCTTTCCAATTGACTGACGTTTTTGGAACTCATATTTATCATTTCCGCCAATTCTGCCTGTGTATACCGTTTAGCTTTTCGTGCTTGCTGTACACGTTTTCCCATATGTCCAAAATCGTAAGGGTTAATTTTCATACACTTACCCTCCAAAATCTATTTATTACATATAGTCTATTCCATTTTACACAGAATATAAACCGTGCATATACATTACCTGTCTATGTGCAACATTAACATAAAACGAATGTTATAGTATAATCTTTATGAAGTCCTATGATGAATACGATATTAAGCAATAATCAAACTATGAAAACGAGGTGAAGCAAATGAAAAAAATTTTAGCGGTATTATTAATAACCGTCTTGATGTTTGGTTTGGCGGCTTGCGGATATGATGAAGGCAGTGAACCGGTCGTCAGTACCGAAGTATTACCGAAAAGCTCGGCGTGTTATATAGGAAATAAGCAAACAAAAATATTTCACACTCCGTCGTGCTATCCGCTGCCTAAAGAGAAAAACCGCATATATTTTTCAACACGAGATGAAGCGGTCAAGAACAATTACAGCCCCTGCGAAAATTGCAATCCGTAAAATATATTGAAATATATAATAACACCGTAGGGGCGGAGGATATCCGCCACTACGTATGTTCGATTTTTAATTCTTCGAGATATTCGCGCTCTTTTTTGGTTAGTTTGGCGCGGCGCAGCATACCGCGGCGTTTTTTGAAGGTGGTTTCTATTGCCTTTTTGCGCTTCCACGCGGCTATGTTTTTGTGATGTCCGCTGAGCAAAATTTCGGGAACCTTTCTGCCGTGCCATTCCTCCGGGCGGGTGTACTGCGGGTACTCCAAAAGCCCCGCAAAGTGCGACTCCTCCGAAAACGACTCTTCGGATTTGAGGACTCCGGGTATCATACGCGATACTGCGTCAATCAGCGCCATTGCGGGAATTTCTCCGCCCGTTAACACAAAGTCGCCGATTGAAATTTCTTCATCGACAATTTCGTCAAGCACGCGCCGGTCAACGCCCTCATAGTGCCCGCACAGGATTACAACGTGCCCGTATTTCTTCGCCATACGCTTTGCCGCGGTCTGCGTAAGCGTCCTGCCCTGCGGCGACATATATATGGTATGCGGCTTATAATCAAGCCCCTCTGTCACGCTTTTATACGCGAGATAAATCGGCTCTGCCTGCATCACCATTCCGGTTCCGCCGCCGTACGGGTAGTCGTCAACCTGGCGGTGCTTGTTAAACGCGAAATCGCGTATCTGCACGAAATTAAGCTCAATTATTCCCTTATCCACAGCTTTGCCGATTACGCTCGTTCCCAAAACAGCCTCAAACATCTCAGGAAACAGCGTCAGTATGTCAAACTTCATATTTAATCTTCCTCTATAAGTCCCGGCATAAGTCTGACCGTGATATATTTATCCTCAATGTTAGTCTCAAGTATCACATCATCTATTACCGGTATCAAAATCTGCTTGTTGTTAAACGTATTTTTAAGCACATATACATCGTTGCTGCCCGTCTGAATTACCTCGTCAACTATGCCGAGGACTCTGCCGCTCTCCTCACGCACAGTCAAGCCTTCAATATCGGTCACAAAATATCTGCCCTCGGGCAAATCGAATACCTCGCGCTCGACTTCTACTACCTTGCCGCGCATAGCCTCCGCTGCGTTCATATCCGAAACACCGCTGAGCTGCACAATCTGGCAATTCTTATGCAGGCGGTTGCGGATTATTTCGTACTCGCGCCCGTCGATAATCAAATATTCAAGCTCGTCAAAAATATACGGGTCGTCGCACCACGGCTGAATTTTAACCTCGCCGCGAATTCCGTGGGTGTTTACTATCTTTCCTATTTCTATTAAATCAGGCATATATATTCCTCTCAAATCAAAATCTTTGTATATTTTATCACTTGCACGCTAAAAAATCAATAGGCGATTGGCGAGCAGACAGGACGTTTACAAAATGTTTACGTAAGTTTTACCGTTTTCGCTTGATTTTTCCCGAAAATGTAATATAATATATAATATTTAACTTTGAAAGTGAGGTGTTATTATGCCGGGAAATACTGTGGTGAGCGAGAGGGGCGGACTGACCTCAGAGCAGGTACGTGAGCGCATCAAAAACGGTGACATTAACGAAGCCGTTAACTCGTCAACCCGCACCAGAACCGAGATTATTAAGAGCAATGTATTCACATATTTTAACTTAATATTTGTCGTACTTGCCGCGCTATTGCTTATTGTCGGTTCATTCAGGGATATGACATTCCTCGGCGTAATATTCTTTAACACCATAATCGGAATAATACAGGAGCTGCGCTCAAAAGCGGCTCTTGACAAGCTTAAAATACTGAGCGACCCAAAGGCGGCGGTAATCCGCGACGGCAATCAAAGTGATATCCCTGTTGAGCAGCTTGTGCTTGACGATATTGTCGTGTTCTCGGCGGGCAGTCAAATCCCGGCGGACGCGGTTGTTGTCTCGGGCTCCGCACAGCTTAACGAGGCTTTAATTACCGGCGAGTCTGAAGAGATTGAGAAAAACCCCGGCGATGAGCTTTTATCCGGCAGCTTTGTGGTCTCAGGCAAATGTACCGCGCGGCTTACACGCGTCGGCAAGGAGTCTTATGTTTCAAAACTCACTCTTGAAGCGACGGAGGACAAGCGCGAGGAGCAATCCGAGATGATACGCTCGCTCGATAAACTGGTTAAAATCGTCGGCGTTATCATAATTCCGATAGGTCTTGTGCTGTTTATTCAGCAGATGTTTTTTGCGGGCGAGACCTTCCGCGAAAGCGTTACGGGAATGGTTGCCGCCGTTATCGGTATGATTCCGGAGGGACTGTATCTGCTTGCCAGCATCGCAATGGTTGTCAGCATTATGCGGCTTGCGCGCAAAAAAGTTCTTGTCAGGAATATGAAGTGCATAGAAACCCTCGCTCGCGTTGACGTTTTGTGCGTGGATAAAACGGGTACGATAACCGAGCCTGAAATGAAGGTGGACAAGCTCGTATGCGTCGAGGATAACGACCACGACTGCGTAAAAACTCTAATCAGCAATATCGCCTCAGCTATGGAGAGCGATAACATCACTATGGCGGCGATAAAAGGATACTTCACGTCGGGAACCGGGGCAAAGCCGGACAAGGTATTCCCGTTTTCATCGCAGTTTAAATACAGCGGCGCAAATATGGGAGGGCAGAGCTTCGTCCTCGGTGCGCCCGAGTTCGTTCTGCGTGAAGGATTTGATAAGTTTAAGGATATGGCGGAGGACTTCGGCAAGGAGGGCTACCGCGTCCTTGTGTTTGCAAAGTACAGCGGCGAGCTGAGCGGAAAGGAACTGACCGAGCCCGCAAAAGCGCTTGGATTTATACTGCTTACCAACCCGATACGCGAAACGGCAAAGGAAACATTTGAATACTTCGGCAAACAGGGCGTTGAGGTCAAGGTAATATCGGGCGATAATCCCGTCACCGTTTCACGCGTTGCGGGTGAGGCGGGAATTAAGTACGCCGAGCGCTATGTCGACGCCACAACACTTAAAACCGATGAGGATATATACGAAGCAGTCGAAATATACAACGTATTCGGCAGAGTTGTGCCCGAGCAAAAGCGGCAGATAGTAAAAGCGCTTAAAGCCCGCGGCAGAACAGTAGGAATGACAGGCGACGGAGTAAACGACGTGCTTGCGCTCAAAGAGGCAAATTGCAGCATCGCTATGGCGTCGGGCAGCGAGGCGGCGTCGCAGGTATCGCAGCTTGTGCTTGTGGACTCGGACTTTTCAAAAATGCCCGAGGTTGTCGGCGAGGGCAGGCGCGTTGTAAATAATATCGAACGCTCCGCAAGTCTGTTTCTTGTAAAGAACATATTCTCGCTGCTGCTTGCGCTGTTTTCAATGATTGCGGTGAACTCGTATCCGATGAAGCCCGCTCAGGTATCGCTTGTCGCGATGTTCACCATAGGCGTGCCTGCATTTTTGCTGTCGCTTGAACCGAACAGAAATCTAATCCGCGGCAAGTTCCTTACAAACGTATTCGCAAAGGCTCTGCCTGCCGGGATTACCGACTTTTTGGTGGTAAGCGGACTCGTGATATTCTGCAATATGTTTAACGTTGACGATGAGTGCGCATCAACCGCGTGTACGATTTTGGTATCTCTGGTCGGATTTATGATACTCTACAGAATTATGCGGCCGATGACAACGTGGCACATTATTCTGCTCTGCTCTATGATTGCGGGTTGGCTTGCGTGTGCGATTTTTGCGGGCGAGCTGTTTTACATCACCTCGATGAACCTACAGTGCATACTGCTTATGGTTATATTCGGTTTTGCCTCAGAACCGCTCCTCAGGTATTTGAGCCTGCTCTCGGAAAAATTCCTGGCACGCAAAAACTCGCCGAAGTCCAAAACGACGATTTAATTTTAAACGAAACGGGGAAAACCGAATGAGGATATTATTGATAGAGGACGACCTAAGCCTGATAACGGGACTTTCACTCGCCTTAAACAAGCAGGGCTATGAGCTTAAAACCTCCCGCACCGTACAGGAAGCCTATGACGTGTGGTCGGACAGCGAATTCGACTTAGTCCTTTTGGACGTTACGCTGCCCGACGGTTCGGGGTTTGATATTTGCCGCAAAATCCGCCTTACATCAAAAATACCTATTATATTTTTGACCGCCTCGGACGAAGAAATCAGCATAACAACAGGGCTTGATATAGGCGGCGACGACTACATCACAAAGCCATTTAAGCTGGCGGTGCTTATATCGCGGATAAACGCGATTTTGAGGCGAAGCAAGGATTATTCTTCTTCTACAAATTCCGAAACTGAACTAAATTCGGGCGGTATAAAAATCGACCTGCTTAAAGGGCTGGCGTTTAAAAATAACGCTCCGCTTGATTTAACCGCAGGAGAATACAGGCTGCTGCGGCTGTTTATGCAAAATCCAAATGTCATTCTGTCGGCGAAGCAAATTCTCTCAAAGCTTTGGGACTGCAACGAAAATTTTGTTGACAGCAACACCCTGACGGTTTATATAAGGCGGCTGCGCACAAAGGTTGAGGACAACCCGAGCGAGCCGAAAATGATAGTCACCGTGCGGCGTATGGGCTATAAATGGAGCGTTCCCGAATGAAAATTTTTACGAACAAATATATTAAAAACTTATTTTTAGCTTTATCTGTATGTTTTGCGGCGTATGTTTTATTCGCCGTGATTTTTATGGTTCTTGGATTTGGCAGCGCAGCTGTATTCATTTTATCAATAGTTTTTTCGGCAGCTGCCTTGTTTATCTGTTTAAGATATTTTACGCGGCAAAACAAAATAATAGAGGACGCGGCGCTTAAAATCACGCAATACCTCTCCGGCGACAAGGACGCGCGTATCGACTGCCTCAGCGAGGGCGAGCTCTATAAGCTGTTCCACGAAATAAACACGCTGACCGCCGTATTAAACGCTCACGCCGAAAACGAGGGACGCTCAAAGGAATTTCTTAAAAACACAATATCCGATATTTCACATCAGCTCAAAACACCGATTGCCGCACTCAGCATCTACAACGGACTGATACAAAGTGAGGCGGAAAACCTGCCCGAAATTAAAAATCTTGCCGACCTCTCAGAGCGCGAGCTTGACCGTATAGAAACGCTTGTGCAAAACCTCCTTAAAATAACAAAACTGGACGCAGGCGCGATTGTGCTGAATAAAACCGAGGAAAACGTAGCCGAAATGATACTTGACATCCGTACGCGGTTTTTATATCGCGCAGAGCAGGAGAATAAAGAACTCACCGCATCGGGAAGCGATGATATCGAAATGCTCTGCGACCGCGCGTGGCTCACCGAGGCAATCGGGAATATAGTCAAAAACGCTTTTGACCACACCGCCGCAGGCGGTCAAATCCAAATAGAATACAAACGGTTCGCCTCTGTCATTCAGATTATAATTAAAGATAACGGCAGCGGCATTCACCCTGAGGATTTACATCACATTTTCAAACGCTTTTACCGCAGCCGCTTTTCAAAGGATACGCAAGGCATAGGTCTCGGTCTGCCGCTCGCAAAGACAATTATCGAAGCGCATGGCGGCAACATCGAAGTCAGCAGTGAACCCGGGATGGGAACGGAGTTTATTATAAATTTCCTAATTCCTACAAAATTGTATGGTTAGAGTAATGTTACAGTAGGATTTGCGTGTTATTATACCTGTATAAATTAATAAAAGAGGTGTTACGCTATGAATTTATTGGAGGTTCAAAACTTAAGCAAAACCTACGGTACCGGGGAAGCGGCGGTGCACGCGCTTAAAAACGTCGGCTTTTCCGTTCCCAAGGGCGAGTTTGTCGCGGTAGTCGGAGAGTCGGGCAGCGGCAAGTCAACACTGCTCAATATGATAGGCGGACTTGACACGCCGTCGGGCGGCAAGGTTTTAATTGACGGCAATGATATTTTTGCAATGACGGACAGCGCGCTGACGATTTTCCGCAGGCGGAATATAGGCTTTGTTTTTCAGTCTTTTAATCTGGTTCCCGAGCTCACGGTCGAACAGAATATAATATTTCCTCTGCTTTTGGATTATCGCAAGCCGGACGAAAAATACCTGGATGAGCTTTTGGACGTTCTCAACTTAAAGGAACGGAGAAAGCATTTGCCGAGCCAGCTCAGCGGCGGTCAGCAGCAAAGAGCGGCAATAGGCCGCGCTCTTATCACACGCCCCGCGCTGATACTCGCGGACGAGCCCACGGGTAATCTTGACACGCAAAACAGCAGCGAGGTTATCGCGCTTTTAAACGAAGCGTCAAAAAAGTACGAGCAGACTATTATAATGATTACTCATAACCGCGCTATCGCCCAGACCGCAGACCGCGTACTTCAGGTATCGGACGGTATACTGACCGACTTCGGGAGGTGCCGTGAATGAGGAATACTATGCGAAGCTATTTGAGCTTAATCCCGATTTCCGCAAAGGTACACAGAAAACAGAACCGTATGACGATTATATGTATCGTTCTCGCGGTATTTCTTGTAACCGCCGTATTTTCTATGGCGGATATGGGGGTAAGGGCTGAAAAGGCAAATATGATTAACAAGCACGGAAACTGGCATATAAAGCTCCGCGATATTGACGAGGGCACCGCCGAGGCTATTTGTGGCAAATCAAATGTCGCCGCCGCGTCTTGGTACGACGCTGTAAACTACAAAATAGACAAGGACTACTATATAAACGGGAAGAAAGCCGCATTTTGCGGTGTTGAAGAGCCCTACATTACCGAAATGCTGACCTCTGAAAGTGAGGGCGGTTTTCCCAAAAACGCACGTGAGACAATGCTTACGTCAAACGCGCACGAGCTTTTTAATATAAACATAGGCGATAGTATTGCGATAAATACCCCTGTAGGCGATATAAATTACACCGTATCGGGCTTTAAATATGAAGAGACGGCTGTATTTTACGATGCCATAGTCGCATTCATTAACAAAGAAGCTTTCAGTGATGTTATAAATCTTGTCGGCAGTGAGGACTCATATCCCGAGTATTACATTAAATTCAAGCCTCACACAAACGCCAAAAAGGCTGTTGCGGAAATAAAAGAACAATACGGACTCACCGACAATAACGTCTCCGAAAATGCAGGCGTTATGGGAATGGAGGGCTTTAGCAGCAATTCATATCTTATGGGGCTTTACGGGATTGCGGCATTTTTGTTCCTGCTTGTATTGATTGCAGGAGTGCTTATGATTTCGGGAAGTATGAACAGCAATGTGACGGAGAGAACGAAGTTTTTCGGTATGATGCGCTGTACGGGCGCGAGCAAGCGGCAGATTGTCCGCTTCGTACGGCTTGAAGCGCTTAATTGGTGCAAAAGCGCCGTTCCGATAGGCATAGCCGCGGCAATTGCGGTGACTTGGGCGCTCTGTGCCGTGATTAGAGCATTAATCGGCGGCGAGCTTGCCGATATCCCGGTTTTCGGAGTAAGCGCTTTAGGTATTATATGCGGAATTATCGTCGGACTTGTCACTGTGCTTATAGCAGCGCAGGCTCCGGCAAAACGTGCGGCAAATGTGTCGCCAATTGCCGCCGTATCGGGTAATTCATCGGGCGCCAAAAACGTAAGCCGTATATCAAGCGCACACTTCGGTAAAATAGAAACCGCGCTCGGTATCAATCACGCCGTGTCGAACAAGAAAAACCTTGTGCTTATGACGCTTTCGTTTGCGGTCAGTATTATAATGTTTTTGAGCTTTTCTTCATTTTTGGGCTTTATAAGACACGCGCTGCCATCGCTTAGGTCGTATACTCCCGATTTAGCCATATCAAGCACAGACGCGGAATGCTTGATAGACAGAGGATTATATAATGAAATCTACGGACACAAGGGCATAAAAAGTGTTTACGGCAGTATGTTTAATCTTCATACTCCGGTAGTATCCGACAGAACCGATGAGGTTGATTTAATCTCATATGATGATTATATGCTCAATTGGTCGGAAAACAACGCCTTGCTTAGCGGAGACCTGTCGCAGATTTTGGGCGACAGCAAGTACGCCTTTACAATTCATAATAAAACAAGCACACTTAGAAAGGGCGATAAAATTAAAATAGGCGATGAAGAACTTGAGATTGCGGGCGAGCTGTCAACGGGTATATGGTCTGACGGCAAAGCTACCGTTGTATGCTCGGAAAAAACCTTTACACGCCTTACGGGCAAAAGTGATTATTCAATTTTAAGCATTAAGCTTGCAAAGGACGCTACGGAAAGCGATGTAGCATTTCTTCGCGATTTAGCAGGGGAAAATCCCCTTATAGATTATCGCGAGAGCAACCGTCAAAACACAAACACATACTGGATGTTCAGCATTCTGGTATACGGCTTTCTGGCAATCATAGCTATGATTGCGGTGTTTAATATTATGAACAGCATTTCAATGAGCGTATCGGCAAAAATCAAGCAATACGGAGCGATGCGCGCAATCGGTATGGACGGCGGACAGCTTACAAAGATGATAACCGCCGAGGCTGTAACTTACGCGGTGCTTGGCTGCATTATCGGCAGCATAGCCGGACTGCCGCTTAATAAAAAACTGTTTGAAACGATGGTTACGTCGCACTTCGGCGAGCCGTGGACCTTCCCGATTGCCCCGGTTGCGATTATACTTATATTGGTTGTTCTGGCGTGCGCCGCCGCGGTATACGCGCCGTCAAAACGCATCAGAAATATGGCGGTGACCGATACAATAAACGAGCTTTAGAGTTAACTTATCGGCAATTCAATTTTAACGGTAAATCCGTTATTGTTTATTGCCGTAAGTCTTCCGCCGTGAACGCGTACTATACGATATGCCATCGGCAGACCCAGTCCATGAGCGGATTTCGGAATTTCACCGATATTTTCGATAACCTCATCGGTAACTCCGCTGCCGTTATCTGAAATTTCAATATACACCGTACCGCCCGCTGCATACTGTAAGACACGGATTTGGCAGCCGCCTTCGTTATGGGTTATACTGTTGTTTATAAGATTAAACACGGCTCTTTCAAGCAGGTTTTCATCAGCCGATACGACCGCTTTTTCGTCCCGCAAATCAAGCTCAATATCGAAACTTAGATTATCCAAAAGCCCGCTGTTTATGATATCCGTAGCTATCCGACGCACAAGCGGACAAATCCTCACGTTTGTCCGCTTGAACGGCTGCATATCATACTCGAGCGACGAGATTAAATTCAAATCCTCTATCAGCTTTTTTATTTTTATACTTTGACTGTATATAGCTTCCGCTTTGATTTTGTTTTCATCCGACAGCTCACTGCTGAGCGCTTCCGAATAGCCCATAATAACCGACAGCGGCGTACGTATATCGTGGGAAATTCCCGATACCCAATTAAGGCGTGCGCTGTCGCGCGAAGCAAGCGCAGCGTTTTTGCGTTCAATAATTTCTGATGTATTGTTTATGCTGCGGGCAAGCTCTTTGAATATTCCGCTCTCTTTTATATGCACCCTTTTTTCACGGCGCAAATCATTTATACCAATCATAAGCGCACGGATACGCCGATATAAATTCGCGCCGAACGCAAGGGCAAGCAATGCCGCAAGGCACAGATTTAAAACAAGTATCCCAATTATCCGCTGCGGCAGAGTGTCAAACCATTCCATAGAGTACGCCATATCGTATTTGCCGACCGCGTTTTTCGGTATTCCGAGAACGAGCAAGCCATAGTCCTCCGTGCGGACGTATACGGGATAGTCATTTAAAAACCAGCGCGTCATTTTCGCCACATCATTTATTGAATAATGCAGCGGAATATCATCGGGCTTGTTCTGCGACCAAATCACACTCCCGCTTTCATCAATCAAAATACACCAATAATCAGGCTGCAGAATACCGCCGGGAAGCTCGAATCCGATGTCGGTTACAACAAGATTTTCACTGACTTTTTTAAGCGCACCCTGAGGCGACGTATCGTGGATATTAGTCGATGTATCGCTCCCGATAACCACAAATCCGAAAAAGTTTATACATAGCAATATTGTCGCGATAACCGCAGCCGCAAACGTAAAGCATATAAATATTTTAAACGCCGTTTTATTCATTTTCCATCACCAGCTTATACCCCAATCCCTTTACGGTTATTAAATGCTTCGGCTTTGACGGCTCATTTTCTATTTTCTTTCTAAGCCGCCTTATATGCACCATCAGCGTGTTTTCGCATCCGTAATAATCCTCTCCCCACGCCGCCATACACAGCGCATCGTTCGTAACGATGCGGTTTTTGTTTTCATATAACTTTTTGAGCAGAATAAACTCCTTTGCAGTTAGCGACACCTGCTCTCTGCCGCTTTGTACCGATGCAGTTTCAAGGTTAATTATTTTATCCGACAGCACGAACTCCGCACGGCTGTCGTTTATACCATAAACACGCTTTAAAACAGCGCTTACACGCAGAATAAGCTCCTTCGGCAAAAACGGCTTTACAATATAATCGTCCGCGCCGAGTCCGAGCCCTCTTATTCTGTCATCCGCCTCACCGCGCGCCGTAAGAAATATAACCGGCGACCCGGAAATTTTCTGCAAATCCTCAAATAACATAAACCCGTCTCCGTCGGGAAGATTTACGTCAAGCAAAAACAGTGCCACTGCTTGCTCATATGCTGTTTTTAAAGCTTCAGCGCAGTTTTTTGCAGTATAAATATTATAAAAGCCGCCGCTATATAAAATATCCGAAAGCATCTTTAATAGCTCCGGCTCGTCGTCCACTATCAGAATTTTTTTGTTTTTAAGCTCCTGCATTTCTATCACCGACTATATTTTATCATATAAATAAACGGTTTAAAAGAGCGCCCCCGAATATTTCCGAAAATTTAAGGTTGCCGTAAGGTTAAGTTAAGTAAGGCGACAGGTAGGTGCGTTATTATATCTTAAACACAACAGAAAGGAAGGCTTAATTATGAGCGAAATTGTAAAAACGTACGAACTTACCAAAAGATACAAGGACAATCTTTCGGTGAACAATCTGAATATGAGGGTTAAGGAGGGACGGATATACGGCTTTTTGGGGCCGAACGGAGCAGGTAAATCCACAACACTCAAAATGCTGCTGGATTTGGTAAAGCCCACAGCAGGCGAAATAGATATCTTCGGCAAGAGGCTTAACTCATCAACGCGAGCTGATATTTTACGCAATGTCGGCTCACTGATTGAATCACCCTCGTATTACGGACATCTTACCGGGTTTGAAAATTTGAAAATCCTGCAAACACTTTTAGATGTGCCCAAAAAGAACATTGACGAGGTGCTTCGTATAGTACGGCTTGACCGCCAGCAGAATAAAAAAGTGTCGGCGTATTCACTCGGTATGAAGCAGCGTTTGGGGCTTGCGAGCGCGCTTTTATCGTTTCCGAAGCTGCTTATACTCGACGAGCCGACAAACGGTCTTGACCCCGCAGGCATTCAGGAAATGCGTGATTTAATACGCTCACTGCCCCAAAAATACGGAATGACGGTAATCGTGTCAAGTCACTTGCTTTCGGAAATTGACCAGATGGCGGAGGATATAGGTATTATCGCAAACGGAAAAATGATGTATCAAGGACCGTTAAACCTTCTTCACGAAACGGACAAATCAAAGAGCCTTGAGGAAATCTTTTTGGATTTGACAGGAAAGGAATTAAGCTTATGATAAAACTTCTTAAATCTGAATTTTTAAAAACAAGAGGACGCTTTGTGCTTATTACGGCGCTCTTGATAACCTCCGCAGAGCTTGTATGGGCGCTGCACGGCGATTACGCAGGTTTTATGCTAAGGAACGGGTGGATGGCGTTTCTGTATCAGCTGCCGCTTGTAAACGCGATATTTATGCCGCTTTTGTCAATAATTGTCGCATCGCGACTTTGCGACATTGAGCATAAGGGCGCAATGCTGAAAACGCTTGCGGTACTCTGCGGCAAGGGAAGGATTTATGACGCAAAACTTTTATACGGTCTTTCAATCGTTCTGTTTTGCAATGTTATAAGCTGGGCGGTTACGATAATAGGCGGATATGTGATAGGATTTTACGGCAGCGTGCCGATAAAACTGTACCTTTTATACCTGCTGTTTACCGCCGTGCCGACGATTGTGATATACATTTTTCAGCATACTCTGTCACTGCTGTTTAAAAATCAGGCGGTTACATTTTTTGTGGGCGCTATAGGCACTTTCGGCGGACTGTTTGCAATGTTTCTGCCGCAGCTTCCGTGGCTGCGCAAGTCTCTGATATGGGGATATTACGGCGTACTGCAATTTGTCGGGCTGTTCGGC
Source organism: uncultured Eubacteriales bacterium (assembly GCA_900542675.1). Lineage (GTDB taxonomy): Bacteria > Bacillota > Clostridia > Monoglobales > Monoglobaceae > Monoglobus. The sequence goes on from UQOT01000024.1 coordinate 22,088, forward strand.
TGGACAAAAGATACAAAATACTCAAACGCACATTTTGACGTTATGGGCTTTGATTGGATATTTTTTGCCGTGCTGATTGCCGCGGGAGTTTTAATGTACATAATAGGACGATATTTATTTACGAGAAAGGATTTGTGATATGTTAAAATTATTAAAAGCCGAAAGAATGAAACTGAAGCGTTCGCCCGTCTGGCTTGCATTTTTTATTATGCCGATTATTCCGGCGCTTTTGGGAACGCTTAACTATATGGGAAACTTAGAACTGCTTAAAAGCGAATGGTACAGCCTATGGACACAGCATACGCTTTTTACCGGCTACTTCTTTCTTCCGATTATGATTGGCGTGTACTGCGCGTATATAATGCGGCTCGAGCACAACAATCATAATTGGAACAAAATTCTGACTATGCCGCAGAGCCGAAGTATGATATTTACATCAAAACTGCTGACCGCATCGTTTATGGTTCTGCTGAGTGAAATATGGATAGGCGTGTTGTTTGTTATATCGGGAACGCTCGTCGGAATGACGGCGCCGCCGTACAAAGATATAATTCTGTGGTGCGCTTACGGAACCCTTGGAGGTATGGTAATGGCAGCGCTTCAACTGTTTCTCTCAATTTTTATAAAGAGCTTTGCGCTGCCAATCGGCATTGCGTTTGCGGGCGGACTATCGGGCCTGGTCTTTCTTGCCAAAGATCTCGGTCACATATGGCCATACTCGCTTATGGCATACGGTATGAATTCAAACGCCCCGCAGCAAATAGCAGAAAACGGCTATATCTCATTCATCGCCGTATGCATAATATACATAACAGCAATCACCCTAATTGGCAGTATAACAATAAACAAACGAAATGTTTAATATTTACCGCCGACAGCTGTCAAAAAAACATCGATTAGCATATCTCGCTAATCGATGTTTTCATCCTTCCAATACCACCATTTCAGTTTTTCGGCGTCGTGCGTTTCGTTTTCGGCATAGTATACCGCACACCTGTAAACATATAACTGGCATCTGTCCACGCGAAAACCGCGCATTATGCAGTCACGCTCATACATCTCCTCAGGATTAGCTCCTATTAAAGACTCTATTGTTGTATACCCAAACGCAATTAAATCTTTTTCCGTTGCCTCACCGACCCCCGGAATTTCACGTAATTCTCCCATAATTGCCTACCACTCCATATAATCCCTGTTAAAAAAATCCGAACTTATCACCGAAAAGTGAAAAGCTCGGATAATAAAACTGGTGATCCCGAGGGGAATCGAACCCCTGTTACCGCCGTGAAAGGGCGGTGTCTTGACCGCTTGACCACGGGACCTCGTCGTCGCAAACTACGCTATACTCCGGCTTTGGCTGTTCACCAAAGTCCTTCGTCCGCT
>UQOT01000025.1 GCA_900542675.1 uncultured Eubacteriales bacterium
ATTGCATCGTAAGTGCCATTGGGGGCATTGTTCATTTTGTCTACGCAAATTTGTCCGTTTTCCGCACGCTCAGAGGTTATTTCGTAAAACTCCAGCATAACTTGAATTATTTCCCAATTTATATCATTATCTTCGGCGATAAGAAGATGTAGGTTTTTAAGGTCGTCAAAGTTATCTTCCTGTACGGGCTTTTCTTCGTTGTCAAAATTGAGCAGCTCATTAAGCTTATTATATACGCTTGAGCGGAACAGCGGTTTCGCTATAAATCCGTTTGCGCCGGCTTTGATGGCTTCCTCTTCAATTTCCGTCCAGTCGTATGCGCTGATGATTATTACGGATACGTCGTCGCCGACTTTTTCCCTGATTGCCTTTATGGTTTCAAGACCATTCATATTAGGCATTTTCCAATCTATAATTACGCAGTGATAGTCAATTCCGGTCTTGTGACACTTAGCTATCATTTTAACTGCGTCTGCACCGTTTGTAGCAGTATCTGCATCCAAGCCCAGAGATTTGAAAGTGTCCTTTGCACTTTCAAGGAAAACCTTGTCGTCATCCGCAACGAGAATACGAAGAGGAGGAAGAACTAAATCATCCGTCATCTTTTCCGCTATCGGCAAATCGAGAGTAACCGTAAATGTTGTGCCCTCGCCGAGCTTACTCTTGACGTCGATGGTGCCGCCCATAATGTCAACCATTTGCTTTGTTATGGCAAGACCCAAGCCTGCACCTTGAATAGTATTTATACGGCTGTCTATATCCCTTGTGAAGGTATCGTACATATTCTTCATAAATTCTTCGGATATGCCGATGCCTGTGTCTGAAACGGTATAGATAATGCGAATCATATTGTGTCCCTTATCTGACGGCTGCTCTTCCAAATCCAGAAGAACCATGCCTCCTTCGGGAGTATATTTTATGGCATTTGAAATCAGATTTATAAGTATCTGGTTTATTCTTAGTTCATCCGCATAAATATATTCATATTTAATATTGCGGGCATGTATTTCAAACTCCATATTCTTTTCTTTAATGGTAGACTGAGCAATGCTTATTATATTGCTCGTTGACTCCGCAAGAGAGAACACGGTTGGGTTCATAGAAAGCTTTCCGCTTTCAACCTGTGAAATGTCAAGTACATCGTTTATAAGGGTCAGTAAATGATTGCTTGCCCGAGTGATTTGATTAAGACACTCTTTGACCTGACTCTTATCGTCAATACGTTTGGCGGCAATGGTCGTCATACCGATAATGGCGTTCATTGGCGTTCTTATATCGTGTGACATTGATGAGAGGAATCGTGTCTTTGCCTCATTTGCGTATTTGATTTCAACCATACTTGTCTTTAAATGCTTATTTATGGCTATAATATATATACCGTCAAAAATCATCAGCAGGAGAAAACCAAATATAACAATGAAAGCAATTGTCAAATCAAGAGGAGTAACATTTAGGTCATCTCTCGCTATGTAACCTATAAGCATCCATTCTTCGTTAGCTTCCAAACGGCAGTAAGAGTAGCAGACTTCCTCGCCGGCGTTGTTAAGATACCTCATATCACCGTTGTCATTTGTAGCAAAAGCTGTCTTTATCTCATTAATATCGGATTCAGTCATATTGTTGTTTTTAACGAGATAATCAAAGAAATTCGCGTCATCAACAGAATCAAAGCTGAATATAAACTCACCGGCTTCGTCGATTAGTGCAAGAAGCGCCTTATCATAACCCGTGGGGAATGTCCAATGTCCCCGAAACTCAGAAGCCGGCAGTAATCTTACAAGCGCTGCATCTTTTTCAACTCCGTCGTTTCCCAAAATATGAATGTTATGGCAGAAGCCTACCGACATAACTCCGTTTACAGGGTTAGCAAAAGGACGGCTAATATGCAGATGTGAATTTTCGACCTGACAGGTTATCGCTTTCTCGAATGACGGCATCACCTGGTCCGCAACTTCTTTATAGCTTATGGTTGCGGGAACGTTTTCACCGCTGCAGTAACCGTCCAATGTATCATAGTAGACGATATGAGGCATAACCCTATCATCAGTGTTTATTCCGTTTAGAAATTTAAGAGCGTCGTCTATATTTAAACTTCTTTCGTTTATATATGTAGCCCAGTTATCGCAGAATGTCTGCTCGGTGTGCAGGTATCCGTAAGCGACCTGTCCCATAGTGTCCATTGTTGAAGAAAAGTTCTCTTCTGCTATTTCGTATCTGTAATTAAGCTGCTTTGAAAAATAATTAAAGGAAGCAATCAATACTGTTGCGGCAATAATTACGTTTACAGCTATAATAAAGCCCCAAGTGACCATAGAGTTTTTATTCACTTTTTTAGCGGTCTTTTTATTTGCTTTCCCCATATTACTTCCTCCGTTAAAGCTTGTTTGCAAATAATATAATCAAACGCATTATAACATATTATTCGCAGATAATCAATATATTCTGTCTAATTTTTCGCAATAAGACGATGCTTTACCGCACGAAATTTTATGTCAATTTTTAATCTTATATAGCAATATTTTGTTGTGCCCCGGCATAATACTTTCAATCGGACCGGGAGCAGGGTTAGTATTTCGCTTATTGCCGAGCAGGTCATCGATGAATTCTATTGGAGACCCGCAAGGCTGTTCAAACGCGTAGTCAGAAATCCGCGGCGGCTCAAAGCTGTCGGTACAGAGTATTTCTGTGTTCAATTTCAATCCGTCGGGTATATCTATTTCAAGATAAACACAGCCGCAGTCCTCATAAATTCTCGCATTCGGATTTTCCGCTGATGTAAATTTGTTTGTTTCAGCATCGAAGGCTTTTACTCCGTCCAGATAGCAGTTGCCGTCAATGTATGCAGGCTGCTGCACGTCTATGTAGGTTTCCACATCGCCGCGTCCGTTTTTAAGCACTTTCTTAATATATTCGTCCATTGTTGTCGGGCAGCCGTTATAAATGTATGTGCCGCTGCGCCACTTGCCGTTTTCCGCCTCATAATTTACAGCAAAAATGTTTTGGTAAACCCTGTCGTCATAACCGTACACAAGCGCAGTGCCCGCAAGCTCGGTCGAGTGCGGCAGGTGATACGGTGTTGAACGGTCAAGCACATTGTAGCGGTAAATTCCGCCGAGGAACAGATTATGCAGATACGCGCCGCCCTGCGATGCGTTGGCAAGGCTGTTTTCCGAACCGAAAATATTGTTGTCAACAATATAAGGTCCGTGAGAGACCTCAACCCACAAATCGCGCTTGTTGTCATAGCAGATGTTGCGGCTTATCCTGATACCCTGCGCCTGCCAGTCAAACCACATTGCAAGGCGGCAGCCGTGAATGACATTATCGTGCACCTGTGTGTCAATTGCGGCATGCAGCTTTATTCCTGCAATTTCGTGACCGAAGAATTCTTCAATATTACAGATGTCATATATATGGTTGTTGTAAATCTCGCTGAATGCGCATCCCATATGTCCGACAATTGCGTTTTGCCCGCAGCCATATATTGTGTTGCCGCGTATTATGTGCGAGCCGATATTCTCCTTGCTCCAGCCCGCGCGCAGTCCGTTTAACACGCTTTCAAACTGATGCTGATATCCAGGCTTTCTGTGGTATTTGGTGTAGAGATTATCGCCGGTCGACGCCTCCTTGCCTATGCTGACCGCGCTGCATCGTGCATCGTGGATTATGTTGTTTTCAATTATCCAGCCGCGGCTCCAGTTTGCGCCTATCATTCCGGGCTGGTCTGCTGTGGGAGGCGCCCAAGGCGTTGCGGCGTGAGCAATCTCAAAACCACGCACTGTAATATAGTTTATCCCCGTGCAGTCGGGATAAAAGCAGGAGCGGCGGACGTTTATCTCAACCGTTCCGCAGTTGGGGTCGTCGTCTCCAAAGTTTGCATATATTGTCGTAGTATTTTCGCCGACCTCGCCAAGCCAGGTGCGCGGTGATTTGTTTAAGTGTTCACGGCTGTGTGCTTCCGTAAAAGCCTTGCCGCAGAAATACACCTGACCGGTGTGCAGCGGATAATCAAGAGGCCTTACAAACCAGTCGCCGTCAATACGTGTCGAATATGGATTGCTGTCGCCAAAGAGTTCGTTTGAAACGCTTACCGAGTATACGCCGTTTTTGGCTTTTTCCCAACCTGTTATAACTTCTGAGCCCTTTATTACCGCTATTTCGCCTTCGGCGGCTTCGTAGATAATGCGGCATTTGTCGCTTGTACCGCCGTTTTTCGGCTTTACCCATTCGCGGTATACGCCCTCATGCACAATGATTTTGTCGCCTGCGAGGGCAAGCTCCGCCGCTTTTGATATGGTTTTAAACGGTTTATCCGCGCAGCCGCTGTTTAAGTCGCTGCCCCTTAAAATCGAAATGTGATACTCCATACTCATATTACGCCTCCCGAAAAAAATTATTTATACTTAAAACTATAATACTAAAAAAATCCTTAAACGTCAATCGGTTTTAATATTTTGATTGAGGCTGTTTAAATGTATTGTGTTACCGTCTGCCAAAATCTGCACCCATTAAAATTAATAAACTCTGCATCTTGATTTTAAAAAAGTATGGTGGTAAAATCAAAACATCAAAATAAACTTACAGAAGGTGCGATTATGAAAAGGTTTTTCAGTGTATTACTTTCAGCGGCAGTGCTTTTGAGCTGCTTTATTTCTGCACCCGTTAATGCGGCAAGTGCGGCTCAAATAATAGCGGCAAATGGCGGATTTGAGAGCGCCTACATTGAGTGGGCACCTGTTACCGGTGCGGATGGATACAACGTTTACTGTGCTGCATTGGGCGGCGGCAGCTTTACCAAAATCGATGACGAGCTTATCCGCGTATATGACGGATATATGCGCGCCGATGTGCTTGGACTAAGCAGCGGGGATTACGTTATAAAGGTTATCCCGACAAAAGGCGGTACGGAGCAGACTGCGCTGGAAGCACAGAGCGGTGTTATAAATGTAATGCCTCACGGCCGTGATGGTTTTGCGTTTTCCGATAATTCGCCGAATAAGACTTCAAGCGGCGCTTATAACGATGACGGAACACTAAAATCCGATGCGGATGTACTTTATGTTACAAACGGAAACAAAGATGCGGTTACGCTGGGCGGCGATCCTTCACTTGGAGTTGGGCTTACGGAAATTCTTGCCTATCGTCAGTCGAAGAAGGTAAGCACGCCGTTGGCTATTCGGCTTATAGGCAAGGTAGATGAGCCTGCTGGAACGGTAATTCACACGGCTCAATTTCAGAATACCGGAAATATTACGCTTGAAGGCGTTGGAGATGACGCGACGATTTTCGGCTGGATTATGACGCTCAAGCGTACGAATAACTTTGAAATCAGAAATATTGCGATGATGTACGGCGGTGAGGGAACTACAGGTTCGGCAATCGTACTTGATACCGATAACAAAAACGTATGGGTTCACAACTGTGACTTCTTTTATGGCGCGCCCGGTAAGGACGCCGACCAGAAAAAGGGTGACGGCGCAGTTGACCTTAAATCCCGTTCAGACTATGTTACCATAGACTACAACCATTTTTGGGATTTGGGCAAGACCTGTGTATCGGGCGGACCTTGGGAAAACAGTAATATGTATGACGAGCGCGCTTATGTATTTGTGACATATCATCATAACTGGTTTGACCATACCGATTCAAGACATCCGCGCTGCGTTGTCGGCAGTAACCACGTATACAACAATTACTATGACGGAAATGCAATGTACGGTATTGGCGCAGCAATGAAAACCTCGGTATTTTCCGAGGCAAATTATTACCGAAACTGTCCGCGTCCTATGATTATTGCTTCGCAGGGCAGCGACTGCTATGATTTGGCTGCGGGTACGTATAAGGATAAGGGCACGCTGTCGGGACAGATGGGCGGTATGATTAAATCGTACGGTGACGTGATAGTTACGCCCCAGAGATTTTATCCGTACGGTCAGGAGCCGGACGCGGGAGAGTTTGACGCATATGTAGCATCGGCGCGTGATGAGAAAGTGCCTGAAACGGTTACTGCGAAAAAGGGCGACGAAAATGGCTGCGGAACATACAATAATTTTGACACCGACCCCGATATAATGTACGAGTACGAAGTTGACACACCTGAGGAAGCTGTTGAAAAGATAAAGAAATACGCAGGAAGACTGGGTGGCGGAGACTTTAAGTGGACATTTAACAACGAGACTGACGACCCCTATCACGATATAGACGAAAAGCTCCTTGCAGCAATTAAGGGTTACACCTCAAAGCTTGTGTCTGTTCCCGCAATACCATATGTTGAGCCCGAGCCTTCGCCGTCTCAACAACCGAGCGAAAGCGCGTCGCCTGAACCGTCCAAAGGCCCGATTACACCGGTCGGCTCAGAGGTTGAGCATAATTTTACTCAGCAAAATCTGACAAGTGACTTTTTTGAGTTTAACGATATGTGTGTAGTAAAGTCCGGCAAGGATACTATTCAGTACGGTGAAATGACGCTTACAAAATGCCTTGAACTCGGGTCAAGCACAACGTTCTCATTTACAGCACCAAAGGACGGTCAGTGTACGTTTATAATGTCAACAACAAAGAGCGTATCTGCCGGTGTGAACGGTCAGCGTGTAAACGGTGATGCCGCAAACGGAATTTTGACGTTTGACTTGGCTTCGGGAGAGAGTTACACGATTACAAAGGGCGGCGGAACGGGATACCTGTTCTATATTGCCGTTGAGTTTGAAGGCGGCGGAGCGGCATATGAGTATGAGATTGAGAGCGCAGCGTTTGACGCAAACGGAAAGCTGTGTGTTACACTTAAAGCTAATCAAGACGTGCCCGAAAGTGCGGTGCTTATTGCCGCGGCATACGGCGACGACAAAGTTTTAAGTCATATTAAGAGTTTTGATATAAAAGGTACCGAGATTACGGGACTTGATTTTGACAAGCCGTCTGCCGGCATTGTTAAGCTGTTTATTTGGAACAGCATTGACGGAATGATACCTCTCGGCGAAGCGGCGGAAGCAAAGTAATTACGGGAGAAATTTATGATAAGTATTGAGCTGAACAGAGAATTATCTACGCCGCTGTATACTCAGGTGTTTGAGCAAATATCGCAGAAGATTTTAAGCGGTGCTGTAAAAGGCGGCACAAAGCTGCCGTCTCAGCGGGAGTTTGCCAATCGATTGGGCGTGTCGGTCAATACGATTGTCGGCGCGTATAATATGCTTATACAGTATGAGTATATAACTTCTGTTAACAAAAGCGGATATTATGTAAATGAGATAAACCACCCCGAAAGCGCACAGCCCGAGAGACGCTGGCACAATGATTCTTCGCTGACATATAATTTCAGCCGCAACGGTGTTGATTTAAGTATGAGCAGCGACTTTAAACGCGCGATGCGTCAGACCGCAAAATTGATAACTGATGACAACTTCAAATACCCGGACTATTCGGGCGATTATGAGCTTAGAAAGCAGATTTGCCATATGCTCGGCAGATATTATGAAATAGAATGTTCGCCGACTCAGGTTGTTATCGGTGCGGGGCTGAATTATCTTATCGACTCGCTTATGCGAGTTATCGGCAGTGACAAAATATATGGTTTTGAAAACCCGGCGTACTACAAGGTTATTGAGCCCATACGTATCGGCGCGTATAAGACGAAGTATTTGAATGTCAAAGTACAAGGGATTACGGCTGAGGATTTGAGCGGCTTTGACGCAGATGCATTGTTTTTGATGCCGTATCATCATTACCCGCTGTCGTATACTATGACGTCGGAGCAGAAAAAAGCGGTTATCGATTGGGCGGGTGATAACAGATACGTAATCGAGTACGGGCTTGATATGGAATATGTTTATAAGTCGCCGAGCAAGCCACTGTTTTCGATGGCGGAAAATAAAAACGTAGTATTTATCGGCGACTTTACCAAGTCGGTTTCTCCGGGATTTAATCTTTCATACCTCGTTCTGCCCGAACCTCTTGTAAAACGCTGGCAGGCAGTGTATTTAAAATTTCACTCGTATGCATCTGAGTTTGAACAGAGGTTTATTGCCGAGATAATTAAGAATGGCAGCTATGCACGGAATGTGAAACGACTCAAAAGGGGATACAATTCAAAGCGCGAATTGCTGATTTCGGCAATCAAAAGTTACCCATACGGCAATCGGATAGAGATAAAAAACAGCGGTGCGGGAACGTTTTTGCTGATTGAGCCCAAGACCGAATGTGATTTTGAGGATTTGATAAACGAGTGTCACAGAGCGGGAGTTAAGCTTTCGTACATCAAAAACGCACTCGAACAGCCGAATGACAGAATATCTCCGCGAACATATATTTTAGGATTTGGTGAGCTTAACGAAAAGGAAATTCGGGACGGTATTAATCTCCTCCTTGATACATGGGGTAAAATGATGGATAATAATTAATTCTTCCCAATTAAATCTAAAGGACTGTCGAAAAAGCAAATTTTGCGAGTAATATAAACATAAGAAGTTCGTAGGGAGCGTCGACTCGGCGCTCCGTGCCAAACAAATGTAATGCAGCAAACCCGCATTATATGGCGCAAATCGTTAATTTGCACGGAACGCCATGGTCGTCGTTCCCTACACAAGTTTATGCTATTGTTATTCTGAATTTAAGGTTTTTCGACACACTGAAAGGACTGTCTTATAATTGAGGCAGTCCTTGTTTTTTATCCGTAGAACAAAAAGTTAATTTTCAGATGTCGTAATCGTTATATTGCTGCCGTCGCTTGAGGCAATTATATCGCCTTGTAAATCCGTTCTGTATACAATTGCGTCTGCGTCTTTAAGACGGCTTAAAACGGCCTCGGACGGGTGGCCGTTGTTGTTCTTTCCAACGGATATTACGGCATACTTCGGCATTATTTCACGCAGAAATACGTATGAAGTTGAAGTATCGGAGCCGTGGTGACCGACCTTTAATACGTCCGCCGATAAGTCATAGCCGGCGTTTATAATGTCTGCTTCTTCTGCACGCTCCGCGTCGCCCGTAAATAAAAAAGAGGTATCGCCGTAGGTCAGCTTCATCACTATAGAGCTGTTGTTAGTCTCCTTCGGATTTTCGTTAATTGGTCCGAAAATTTCAATTTTACAGCTTCCGAGCGTAAACTTATCGCCCGCCTTGGGGTGCTCAATTGTTAACCCCTGTGCGGCGGTTTTTTCTTTAAAATTTTCATATGCCTTTGTATCTGCATCTTTTTGGGGCGCAAGAACATTTTTCACTTGGACAACGGAAAGTGCGCCCGATAATCCGCCGACATGATCCTCGTGCGCGTGGGAGCAAATAATATAGTCAAGCGTTTCTATATTTAATTTTTTCAGGTATGCAGCAATCAAGTTACTGTCCGAGGCGTTTCCGCCGTCAATCAGCATTGACCCGCCGTCGCACAGCACCAGCGCCGCATCCGCCTGCCCCACGTCAATATAATGAACCTCAAAATATGAATTTGACGCCAAAGGCGGATTAGAAGCAACATTATCGCCCCTCATCTCCAAACCGCAAGCCGTCAGATTTAAGCATAACATAATACCGAACAAAAATAAAAAGATTTTTTTCATAATGAATTTCTCCTAAATAATAATGGCATTAGTGATATATAACTAATTATATCATATTTTTATAGTTAGTGAAATATCACTAACTAAATTTGTTTTAGTTATATATCATTATAATAATATATTTTGGGAGGATAACATGGGAATATACGATGTTGTGGTAAGAAGGATATTATCGTTATGCAAAGAACAGGGTATAACACCGAATGGCTTAAGCTATATATCGGGTGTATCACAGTCAACGATAAAGAGTATATTAAACGGTGAAAGTGAAAATCCGGGTATTGTTACAATTAAAAAGTTGTGCGATGGTTTTAATATAACCATATCGGACTTTTTTGATACTGCAGAATTTAAGGGTTTGGAACAGGAAATGAAGTAATAGGTATCTTTCGGTGCTTTGCATTACAAAAGTATGGAGAATTTGTTTGGGAATGTATATAAGATATAGATTGGCTCTTTAAGAGGCGCCCCAACGGGGAGCTGTCAGCCGAAAGGCTGACTGAGGGGGTTGCTGTATTCGGCTGCCCCATATTTTTTGCCGCCAATTTTCACGAAATACGCCAAACTATTTGTAGGGAACGACGACCGTGGCCACACACGTAGTGTGTGACGGCAGAAATGAGCGATTGTACGCCACATTATGCAATGCCTTTCATATGAATACACACCTCGGCGTTCCGTGCAAACTAACGGTTAGCGCTAAAGAATATGGGATTGGCACATACTGAACCCCCTCAGTCACGCTGCGCGTGCCAGCTCCCCGTAGGGGCGCCTTTTTGTTGGAAATGTTTGCTCGTGTATTTACGTCACCATATAATAAGAGATTGATAATCATTAAAGTTAAATTTATGTTACACGTATTGCACTATTATGTCATATCGTGTATAATGATTTTGGCAGGTAAAAGGAAATTGAAGGACGGTTGTCATCTCCTAAGTTGCTATATGCAGCAGAAGGGAGGTGTGGCTAATGTGGAATATATTACTTAAAGTAATTGTTTCTGTTATAATATTTTTTATAATAGTTTCCATAAAAGCAATATAGCTGTCCTTTGCGCAGAGGACAGCTATATAAAAATATAATTTTCTTCTGTGGCAACCGTTTTGCGGTTACCTTTTATCTGCTGTTATTATATCTCTTTTTTTATATTTTGTCAACACATTTTACTGTTTTTATATTAAACAATGGCGTATCTTTTTTTGCTTGCGCGGGGGTGAATAGTTTGGTATAATAGTTTTAATAAGGAGCGATGTTTATGAAACTATTGATAGCAAGCGATATTCATGGTTCGGAGTATTACTGCAAAAAATTACTTGAGAGGTTTAAGGCGGAAAAGGCGGATAAAATTTTGCTTCTCGGGGATATTCTTTACCACGGTCCGCGTAATGATTTGCCGCGCGGTTATGCGCCAAAGGCGGTTATAGCAATGCTTAATCCGCTTAAAAACTTGCTGCTGTGCGTTCGCGGCAACTGTGATACCGAGGTTGACCAGATGGTACTTGACTTTCCGATTACAGCGGACTATGCGTGGCTTAATATTGACGGGCTCAATATATATTTGGCTCACGGGCATAAATTCGGTGAGGACAATCCGCCGCCGATTGCGGACGGTGATATACTCATCTGCGGACACACGCACATTCCGAAGTGTGTTCAAAAGGACGGATATATCTATATGAACCCCGGTTCGGTCTCAATCCCTAAGGAGGGCAGCGAACATTCGTATATGATATACGAAAACAGCGAATTTATATGGAAGAACCTATCGGGTGAGGCTTATAAAAAATTTGTGTGCGTGCGTTAAGTATTTAAGGGGAGATAAATATGTTTGATTTAAGATTTATAAGGCGCTCGGTTTTAAGCGGAGTGCTTATTGGTATAGGCGTTATCATAAATTCTTTGTCGGGCAACAAATACGTCGGAGCGGCGCTGTTCAGCTTTGCGCTGCTCGCGATTATACATAACGGACTGCCGCTCTACACAGGAAAAATCGGATTTATCCGTGAGAATAAAATATCCGATTTGGTTTTAATGCTCATATTTAATTTAATCGGTTCGCTTATTCCGGTTTTAATGGTGATTTTCTGTAAGGACGATTTTTTCGGTACGCTTTTTGCGGCGTCTGAAGGAAAGTTCTCGAATAACTTTCTTGAGCTGTTCTTTTTGGGCGCATTGTGCGGTGTGCTGATGTTTATTGCAGTGTATTCAAAAAATCAAATTATTACTGTATTTTGCATTATGATATTTATACTTTCGGGATTTGAACACTGTATTGCCGACTTTCCATATCTTGTCGTGAACTTTGGCGGTATTAATGCAGTAAAGTTTTTGTGTATAGTTATCGGTAATTCGGCCGGTTCAATTCTGACGTATGCTCTTATGGGGAGAAGTTTAAAATGACGGAAAAAGAAAAAGCCGCTGCGGGCTATTTGTATAACGCAAATTATGACGATGAAATTTTGGCGGATATATCCCGATGCGCAGACCTATGCTTTGAGTATAACAACATACGCCCGTCGGATACTGAGGCAAAGGACAAAAAACTTGCTGAGATTATAGGCAGTCTCGGCAAGCACGCTGTAGTTACCCAGCCGTTTCACTGCGACTACGGGTATAACGTGACTATGGGCGATTATTTTTATTCAAATTATAATCTTGTAATGAATGACGGAGCGAAAATTACTTTCGGTGATTACGTTTTTATTGCGCCTAACTGCTGCTTTACAACCGCCGAGCACGCAATTGACGCTGAGCAGAGAAATGAAGGTCTTGAAGTTGCAAAACCAATCACGGTTGGCAATAACGTTTGGATAGGGGCGGGCTGCGTAATACTTGCGGGCGTAACAATCGGCGACAATACGGTAATCGGTGCGGGAAGCGTAGTAACCAAATCAATCCCGCCGAATGTCATAGCGTTCGGTACACCCTGCCGCGCAGTGCGCAAAATTACCGAAGCCGACAAAAACAAGTACCCCAAGGCCGACTTTTGATAAAAGCTAAATATACATTATATAATAAATGAGTTGGAGGTATAGTGTACCGTATGATCTATTATGATTGTAAAATATCTATAAAAAAGAAAAAGGGTGTTGATATTCAGCCTAATATGTACGGTTTGTTTTTTGAGGATATCAACTATGCGGCGGACGGCGGGCTGTATGCGGAAATGGTCGAAAATCGTTCGTTTGAGGAGCGGATGCACGCGCGCGGAGACAGCGGGACAAAGGATACGTGGGCAGAACCGGGTTACGCGTGGAGCACGGATGACGGAAAAATGGAGTACAATACCGAAAATCCGCTTAATGAAAAAAATCTGCACTATTTGGCGTTTGAGGGAAAGTCGTTTAAAAACAGAGCCTATGACCCAACCGACAAACAAACGGGCGAGGGCGGAATGTATATCGAACAAGGAAAGGACTATAAAATCAGCTTTTATGCACGTTCTTTCTCATACAATGGCGGCTTTTCCGTAAGGACTGTTAAGGACGGAAAAATCGGATTTAGCGATAAAATTACATCGGCAGACGAAACGAAAAGCAATTATGACGGCTGGAAAAGATACGAAAAGACGGTCACAGCGATAGAGACAGTTCGTCACGCAGACTTTGTTATTGAGCTTGACGAAAGCGCGGCGGTTGATTTTGATGTGATTTCCGTTATGCCGTGCGACGCGGCAGCGGGATTGTTCCGCAGAGATTTGGCGGAGAAATTGCAGGACTTAAATCCCGGGTTCCTGCGCTTCCCGGGCGGCTGTATTATAGAGGGCTGGGATTTGGACAATGCATACAACTGGAAGGACAGTGTAGGACCGATTGAAGAGAGAAAACAGAATTGGAACCGCTGGGCGACGAAAGAGGGCAGTGAGCCGTATAATCAGACATACGGACTGGGGTATTACGAATATTTTATACTATGTGAATATCTCGGCTGTGAACCTGTGCCCGTTCAGAACGTAGGTATGGCGTGCGAATATCAGGGCGGCAAGGACGGCAATAACTGTGTCGATGTATTTGAAGCGGACGGCGTGACATACACGGCTGAGTTCTACAAATATATTCAGGATACATTGGATCTTATCGAGTTTGCAAACAGTGTTGATTTTAAAAGCAGCAAGTGGGCGAGGCTTAGGCGTGATATGGGACACAGCGAGCCGTTCAGGCTTAATAAAATCGGTATCGGCAACGAGCAGTGGCAGTGGAACAATAATAATTGGTATGCGCGATATGAAGCCTTTGAAAAGGAAATTCATAAACATTATCCGGATATGAAGCTGATTAGCTCATCCGGCCCGGTAAAGAGCGATGAAGACAGCCCCGAAGGTTCGTTCTCAGGCGCGTGGAAGTGGATACGCAGCAATCAGGAAAATAATTGTAAGTTTACATATGCCGTTGATGAGCATTATTATGCAGACGCGAATTGGTTTTTAGAAAACGATTGCCGATATGATGAATACGATAGAAAAACAAAGGTTTTCGCGGGTGAATATGCGGCAAGGACATCGCTTACAGATGTTCCCGAAGAGAAGAACAACCTTCAGAGCGCGATTGCAGAGGCGGCATTTATGACCGGGCTTGAAAGAAACGCCGATGTGGTTTATAGGGCTTCGTATGCACCGCTGTTTGCAAGAATAGGACGCATACAGTGGCACCCTGATATGATATGGTTTGACGACGCGTCAAGCTACTGCACTCCCGACTACTGGGTACAGCATATGTATATGAATAATAATGGAAGCTATACATTAATAAGCGAGATTACCAAATCAAATGACAAAGTATATCAGACAGCCTCGTTTGATGAGGAGAGCGGAGATATAATAATTAAGCTGGTTAATCCGTTTGAGTATGAACAAAAAATATTATTGGAGCTTGACTCAGCTTTTGATATTACAGGCAAGGCAGAAGTCATAACTCTTTCAAGCGACGATTGGGCGGACCTAAACAGTATTGCTCAACCCGAAAAGGTGCGTCCTTCATATAAAAACGTAGATGTAACAGCAAATTCAGAATACATATTCCCCAAAATGTCGTTTGTAATTCTCCGTATTCATACAACCGAAGGAAAACACGAAACTAAAAAAGCTGTCTCCCAATAGCATAAAATCATTGGTTTTATGCGCATACTGCCTAAAAAGTAAAATATTGGCACGATGAGAGAAGCGTCTGTGCGGCTACGCCCGCCCAGACGCTTTTTATTTGACGCAGTCCATCTAATAAATACGTTATACTGAATGGTTTCAAGGATTTTATGGTTATATAAATAATTTATTTACAAATGTCGGAAAATATTGTAAAATATCATATATACTCTTTTTAGGGAGGAATGTATATGCGCATATTAATATGCGATGACGAGCAATCGGCAATTGAAGAGCTGAAACAATATTTAGCTAAATATGATGCAGCACAAATTGTAGAATTTCGTTCTATTGATGAGTTGAAAGATTTTGATGAGCGGATAGATATAGCTTTTATTGATATGCAACTGGGAGAGTATTCGGGGTTTGAAGCTGTTGAGTACATTAAGAAATTAAACAATGATTGCATTATTGTGTTCTATACCAATTATATTCAATATATGAAGCAGTCGTTTGAATACCGTGCATTCAGATACATATTAAAAGAAGAGCCTCGTGAATTTATAAAGAAGCAAGTTGATGATACTATAGCGGAGTTTCATTCTAAAAATCGCACTGTTGTGATTAATTCTAAAGATGGCATAACATATATTGATCCCAAAGATATTGTCTATATTGAAATGTTTGATCATTTAGCGGATGTAAAAACGTCAGACGGACAAGTATTGAAATGGCATAATTCTTTGAACAGGATTATTAAACAGCTGCCGAAAAACTTTTTAAGGTGCAATAAAAGTTGTATTATTAATCTTGACAGAATTACAAAAATCAGCAGCAGTTACCTTATAATTGAAAATACTACCAAGCTTTCTATAGGACGAAGTTATAAAGGGCAGATACTTAAACTTGCCGATAAGCGTTAAAAGGAGCGCCTATAATATGGAGATTACAATAAATATACTAACGTCAATACTTGAAATAATTATTGCTCTGTTTTGTTTTAACGCTTTTATGGTAAAGCGGGAAGTTCATCCCGCTATTAAATACTGCGTAATATTTACATATATTATTTTAAATATTGTACGTACTGAGATAAATCTTGATGCTAATATAAACTTAATTGTCACGCTGCTTATGAATGTTTTGGTTTCAATTATTTTATATAAAGACAAATGGTATAAAAAAGTTTTTGCAAATATAATCTATCTTCTCGTATTTATGATATCCGAAGTCATTTCACAGTATTTGGTATCGTTTATTATGAATATAGCGTATTCTTCAACAATCGCAGAGGATAAATATATTGTTTTAATAATAACTGATTTTATTGCGCTGATGATAACGTTGTATTTCATTAATATACCTATGAAGAAGATTACGGACGTTCCGCTGAGATATTGGTTTGTAATAATTCTTATGCCGCTATTTTGTTTGGGCGTGCTTTTGATACTTGACTTAACCATAAGCGCATATAACAGCAGGTTTTATAATATCTTGAGCGTTTTTATTCTTTCGGGACTGATATATTGTAACATAATGATATTTGATTTTTTTGAGAATTACTCGAGTCGAATTAAGTTAAGTGTTGCAGAGCATATCATTAAAAATAATCAGGAGAATTATAAAATTTTAGAAGCTAATGAGGCGGATATGAGAATATTATATCATGATATTTTAAAGCATATGGCAGTGATTAAGAATATTGCGGCAAACAGTGAAAACGAAAAGGTTATAGAATACACGGAGCAGTTTGAAAAAACAGTCGGCAAGGTGACATCTGTTGTCTATACAGGTAATGTGACAATGGATTCGGTACTCAATATCGAGAGCAGGAGAGCCAATATATATGATATAAAGTATTTTGTAAAGCCCGTTATACTTTCTGAAATTAACATAACCGATGCGGACATTACAGCGATACTTAAAAACGCTTTAGATAATGCGATTGAAGCACAGAAGGATTTGGACAGGCGGTGTATAACAGTTTATATATCAGTATATGAAGATATAATAAACATAAAGGTTGAGAACTTTTCGAAGGAAGTCAAAATAACTGAAAGCTATACCTCAAAAGAGAACAAACGCAGGCACGGCTACGGACTTAAAAGCATTAAGGCGGTTGTTCAAAAATATAACGGTGAGATGGATGCCGAATATAATGACGGGATTTTCACTTTGTCAGTATCACTACAGAACAAAAGTATGTAGTTTGCGTCGATAACTATGTAGTTCACGTTAAAAGTATTGTCAAAAAATGTTTTTATGCTATACTCGGGATATAAGGAGGGGTCTAAATGACTCACAGAATATCCCAAAGTATAGCATATTTTTTAATGAAGAAAAACTTGATTTCAAAAGAGAAAATCAATATATACATTTATGGATTTGAAATTATCATATCTGATGTATTGCTCATTATGGGCTTGTTAATTATTATGGCTGCCTTTGATTTAATAATTGAGATGAGCGCATATTTAATTGTCTTTATAGCGTTGCGGCATCAAGCAGGAGGATATCATGCAGCAAGCCATTTAAAATGTAATATAATTTTCGTTACAATGTTTGTAATTGTGATGATTATGTTAAAAACATTACCTATAGAAATTATGAATTGCTGCATTTTGATAACATCGTTTGTCGGATTAATACTTATATATATTCTTGCACCAATTGAGAGCCCTAACAGACCTGTGCCTGAGAAAAAGATGTGCAAATACCGCAGAAACAGCTTAATATATAGTGATGTGTCCATTGTGGCAGCTGTCGTTATGTATTTTTTGGAAATGCAAGCTCTTTCACTGGGTATATCATTAGGTGTATTCAGTGTAGGCATAGCATTATTTGCTGAAAACACGAAAAGGAGGTGAGTACAGTGAAACGTATTTTTTTCAAACTGGGTTATTTAGCGTGTTCGCTTGCAATGTTTGCTGCAGTCAATTCGTTAAATAATATATGTGTTTGGAAGTCGTACCAGCCTGTGGTTCCGAAAGAACTATTGGATATGGAAATCGACTAAGCACTACTCACAGTCAGTGGATAGAGAACAAATATATTAATTTTGTTCTCTATCCACAAATACTAAACGAGATAGTAAACATAGTTATTTAAATATGGAGGGAAATTTTGTGAAAAAGAAATTTGTAGTAATGACAATTGCTGCAATTGCTGCAATTGCTGTTTGTGGTATAGGTGTATATGCAAGCGGTTTGGGAGACACAATTATATCTAAATTTTCAGGTGAACAACAAATAGTTGCAGATGAATATACAGCTGCTTTTCAAGCCGAGAATGCAGAAAGGGAAAGCGCTATAAATGAAGCTTTAAAAAATACGGGGACACAGGTTTCAGTGGCTGATGGCAGCGTTGAAAATAAAATTGATAAGTACAGTCAAATGCTAATTGCTATGGATGCTACAATATCTGATCCGGCGGAGTTTAACGACTTGCTTGTTGACTATCACTATTTGACAGAAGTCTACGAGTTGACTCAGGAGCAGAAGGACTACATAGCGGACTTGGTGATTGACGGCTGTAATATGAGTGACATAATCGGATTGGCATATTTTTGGGTTGATACCAATGAGAATATAAGTCTCATTAAGTCGATGTATGATTTAAAGGGAGAGTTTGCCGGCAAAACTGATTGGTATGGAAATGCATATGATAAGGTTACAGATGCAAAGAACGGCAGCTTGAGTGTTGAGGAAGTTAAAGAGTATATGGGTAAGGGCTTAACCGCTGAAGAAATACTTACAGCTGACAAGCTCAGCCGAAAGGGTGTATATACTATAAATCAAATACTTGATAAATGCTGTGACGGTCGAACCTTGCTGGAGGTTGCAAATGAAATACAAGGCGGCAAATTGCTTGAGGCGGATATCTTTGACAATGAGTATACTTTAAACTACAGTGCAATAGAGGATCTTGATATATTGGTTAATAGTGAAGAGATATCATATCTTGCAGAGGAGAGCCAAATAGACATAATAGCTCAGGCGACATCGGAGGCAGGAATTAATAACTATGCTAGGGAAAAGCGCAATGAAAAATATGCAAAAATTCGTGAAGAGCTCAGTGCACACGGCGTACTAAAAAGTAAATAGGGGGTGAAAAAATTGAAAATAAAAATAGTATTAACTTTTTTGCTTGCGGTAATAAGTGTAAGTTGTATCACCGTATATGCTTCAACGGCAGACTCTGTGAATGAGGTGACCGAGGTTAATACGCTTATGAGCCAATTCGGTTCAGATTATGTGCCTCCGTTTACAATAAGCGGTGATGAAGTGGATTTATATGAAGGTGAAGTCACATACAAAGAACTCGATTTATCCTTGCCGGGTAAAAACGGGCATAATTTAAATCTTTACAGAGCATATAACAGTAATCAGAACTTAAACGGATATGAATATAATGGTTACATTACAGCCGGTACTATGCAGACAGTTCCGGCATACCGATATACTATAGGCCGTCAAGAGCACTACATCGTATTTAACAATGAGGATGACGTTGCAGACAGCATCACAACCGATACATCAAAGGTAAATAATAATATAAAGAAGGATGCAAACGGTTTTGAATATCAGCCGATTACTTCGGTTAAGGTAGATGGCGGCAATCTGACACTTACGCGGGATAAAACGGCTGATAAGGTATGGCTGCGTGAAAAATCTGTGTCTGATTACAGCGATTATATAAACAATAAAGACGTTGTAATAGGTGAAAATTGGTCGGTTCGTATGCCGCAGTTGGTCAGAACATTATTTTCTACAAATGTGTCGGACACTATACGCAGATATACATATTTGTTCCGCAGTGAGACCGGAGAGACGGAAAATATTAAGTATGCTTTAAAAAATACGGATGACGGCTGGGTGATTGACGAAGACAGCATAGAAAGAGAGTACGACAGCGGTTATAAAAGTACAGTGTATCAGGAGACACAAAGTCATAAACTGGGGTTTAATTATGATATAGCTATAGCTGACATAAACGGCAAGACATACTATTTTAATATGAATATTTTAGCTTTTGCTAGCAGTGTATTGCCTGTTGCAGTAACGGATAGATACGACAATGTGATATATTATACACAAAACGCGGACGGAAGTGTAAAAATAGTCGATACAATGGGTAGGGTTGTAAACGTATCAAGCAGCGGTATAAGTGTAACAGCGGGAGATATGAATAAAAGTGTGGTATATTCACATAGAGAAATATATGACAGCGAACGCGACCCATATGGGAAATTGGCTTGCTTAACCACACATGTACTATCAGTAAGCAGAAACAGTGATGATAATACCGATATAACGGAATATTATATGAAATACAGGCCGATTAAGATAGATTCAACCTTTGAAGAATACTCGCCTAAGGTGACAAAGACTGTATATCCGACAAATGCTTATATTGAGTACATATATGAGAATGAGCCGAGCATAAAAAAGTATGCGGTGAATTCCAATAAAAGCAATACAACATGTGACTACAGAGAATATCGTGTAAAGCAAAAGAATATTTACGAAAACGGAAGTTTGAAGAATACGGAAGAGTACATCGCCAAGGATTTAAGTAACAAAGCCAAAACCGTTGAGGTAAGAGAAACGTTGCCGGGAGACGTGAAGAAATATGATAAGTATTCTTATGATTCATACGGACGCCTGAACAAAGAAGAAGTTAGCTTTAATCCAACAGTTGCCGGGAAAAATGTTCGTGTGGAATACGGATACAGCGACGCATTCTCCGAATTGCCAAGTGAGGATTTGACTTCTGGCAGAATTAAAAGCATAAGAAGCGCGTACATTATGAATACGAGAAAATATATAGATAATAAGCTGGTAAGCTCATATGATACGGGATATAATAAAAAGAGACTTCCGACGCACAAAGAGCAAGGTGAGTACAGCGAGGATTATACATATGATGAGAGCTATGGAATGCCGCTTACTGAGACAGTAAAACGTGATATGAATACGACAGTCAAAAAAGTAAATACACTGACTGCGGATAAGAAAAATATTGCGAAAAGCAATATATATGAAAATAATGCGCTGAAAAAGACGATAGAGTATTCGTATAATTCGGACGGAACATTAGCTCAGACTAAGGAGCAGTCGGATGAATACGGGAATATAATAACCGATTATGCTTATACATATAATACCGATGGTTCATATAGTACTGAAGCGACAGTGAAAAACGTGCAGAATGCGGATAACGTAACATCAGATATACAGACGACAAAAAGCTGCGACAGTCTTGGCAGACTTGCGTCGGAAACCGATGGTAACGGAAATGTGACGTCGTATCTGTATGATAAAGCCAATCGTATTATTAAGCAGACCAATCCGGACGGAACGTATAAGACAGTAAGCTATAATATTGCGCAGAATTCCGTCACAGTGACAGATGAGAACGGAAGTATAACAACAAATGATTATACGCCGTTTGGGAAGCCTGAAAAAGTGTATCTGAACAATAATACAAATGACATAGTGGGAGAGTATACATACGATAAGCTCGATAGAGTGATAAAGACGCGGGCGTATCAGGAACTTAAGGGTTCATCAGTAACAGAACAGTATACGTATGATGCTTATGACCGAGTAACTCAAAAGACCTGTACAAGCACACAGGGAGCCATGGATACAGAGGCATACTCATATGACTATGATGTGAGCTTCGAGGAACTCGGCAGCATTTATGCTTCAAACCAAATAGATGTAAGTGAGTACGATAAAGCGCTTGTGATATTTGTCTCGCCGGCAGGATATTCAGGTAACAAAAATGAAGTGACGGTTTATACGGACGGGACATCGGTGTACACTGCAAAATTGTGTAAAGGACAAACCGATACAGTAGCGGTGGATTTGCATAATAAGTCGAAGCTGAAAGTGAATGCAAGCCGAAAGGCAGAAGTATACGTAAAATACTTAAAAGACAGCGACGAGATAAATTTACTCGGAGACGAAGGGCAAACGGTTACAACGACCTATACAGGCGACAGCACATATGTAAAGCCGACCGAAGTAAAGCATATGGACGGTTTCGGTAACGTAGTATCGGAAACATACTTAGAACACGGGACGGACACAGTTTTAAATAAGAATATATTCAAGTATGATTTGGCGGGTAATGTGCTTGAGACATTGGGCGGCAGAAATTATATGGAAAACCTCAGCGATTACACAACCAAAACAGAATATGATTATATGGGTAATCCCATAAAATCATACAGAGCGGACGGAGCATACACAACCGCGGTGTATAACAAGCAAGGACAGGCGGTATCGGTCACGGATTATATGGGAAATACGGAAACAAAGCAATATGACCAATTAGGTCGGGTGATAAAGACCGAGACGCCGTTTGACGGAAGCACTAATGCCAAAACATTGACATTCTATGACAACAATGGTAATATAACGGAAACAAGAGAACAGAATAATGAGATAGGCAAGGCGGAGCATTATAAGGTCACAAAGTATGAGTATGACAGCCGTAACAGACTTGTGTGCGTGCAGGTGAATGACGGAGAGCGGGACATCTATACACAGTATGCATACGACAATGTCGGTAACTTAGTAAAAACAGTAACAGGACAGACAAGTAAGCTGAGCAACTTATTTGGCACACTGCCTGCAGAAGCGGCAAGCAATACGTATGAGTATGACAGGTTTGGCAATGTTGTAAAACATACTGATGCAATGGGGCAAAGCGAGACGGCACAGTATAATCTGATGAAGCTGCCTATAACCCAAACCGATAGAAACGGCAGCATAACAACCAACACATATAACGCCTACGGAAGTCTTCTTACAAGTAAGGTAGGCTCATATGCGATAACCAATACGTATAGTGCGAATAATTTGTTAATAAGCGCAAGCAACGGACAAAGCGGCGGCGACGTCAGCTACACCTATGACGCATACGGCAATGTGGCAAGCGAGACAACAAACGGAGTCATCAATACCTATACGTATGACACAGACGGCAACCGCACAAGCTTCACGCAGAAAAAGGGAACAAATACCATACAAAACGCGTCATATACATATGACAGTATTAATCAATTGACAAGCGTAAGCTTCGGCAACAGTATAAGCGCAAGCTATGCATATGACGCCAACGGAAGGCTGAAGCAGGAAAACAGAGGTGTTGTAAGCAGTATATATTCATATAACAAAGCGGGCTTGGTGACAGGTATGTCTAATACTAAAGGTGACCGTTACAGCTATAAGTATCGTCTTGATGGAAGACAGTATGCAAAATATTACGGTGATGAGGAAGCGCAGTATGAGTATAACGATTTAGGACAGCTTGTGTATGAGTATGTGGGTTGTGTGGATGTGGATTATACATATGACACACGCGGAAATCGAACAAATATGAGCGAGGCTAACGGTATATATGAAACATATACAGCATATTCGTATGATAAGAATAACAGACTATTAACGGAGAAAGTAACGAAGAATACTAATAGCGAGATTAGGAGCTCCGAATATACATATGACAAAAACGGAAATACATTAAGAAAAAGAATTCAGAAAAAAGAGACATCAAGTGCGAATTATGAACCAGTGAACGATATAACATATATTTATAACCACCGTAATGAGCTGACATATTATGACAACATAGAGGGAGATTTTGACGGCGAAAGCCAATGCGGATACAAATACGATGCAACAGGAAGACTGAGAAATAAGCATGATGAAGACGGAGAAGATATAATAAACTATTATTGGGACGGAAGTAATATAGTACTGGAGGAGAAAAGCACAAGCAATGATATCTATTACAGAGGAATAAATATGATAGCCCAAAACGCGGG
>UQOT01000026.1 GCA_900542675.1 uncultured Eubacteriales bacterium
CCTGTTCAGGTACCGGAGCCGGTGTATTCATCAAAGACGATATATCCGGCAAAATTATATTTGGCATAACATACGGTTTCGAAGTAGGGGTTGGGGTCTTTGTCGGGCTCGACGTACTGCTTTTAGATGTAGTGTTTTGGCTTGTTGAACCGGTCGTATTTTTGTTCGTGCTCGAAGAAGATGTAGAATTGCTTCTCGTGCTTGACGAACCCGAGCTTGATGTTGTGCTTCTTGAGGCGCTTCCGGTGCCTGAGCCGATACTCGGGTTAACCGTTGAAGTCGAAGGCTTTGTACTCGCACGCGGCGATGCTGATGCCGACGTACCGCCGGGTTTTGTGCTCGCTTTAGGTAAAGCGGAACTCTTAGGCGATGACGAAGCTTTTGCCTTTCCGTCAACATATTCATCAAGACCGCTTGCGCTGGGCTTTGCAGTTGCGTTCGGCGCTGAAATCGCAGCATTGTCCGAAAAATTGTAAATCTCATCCGATGACTTCATTACCTGATACAAACCGCTTGAAGCAACACCGATAACCAATACCGCGCTTAACGCCGCAGGCGCAACAACCTTCCAGTTCGCGTGTTTTATAAAGTAATCAAATCTCGCCTTTAAAGAAGCGAAAACATTTTTTGCTTTTTGAAGTACAGCCTTAACATTCTCAGCTCTTAAAGCACTGTGTTCGGCCTTAACATCTTCGGCAACCTCAATAAGGCTTTCGTGAATACCCGATACCAAATAACTCGGCGGCATCGGAGCCTGTGAGCTGCGCATAACCGCAATCATATCGCGGATATCGTCAAGCTCAAGTCTGCACATTTCACAATTTTTGATGTGTGTCTCTATAGCTCTATTCTCGTTTTCGTAGGTTACGTCCGAAACATAATCATAAAGAAGCTCTCTGCACTCCTCACAGGACATAAGATCCGGGATCTCCTCTTCCTCGTCCTCACTGAGTTTAAGATTAAGCTCATTTTCTTCGGTTTGGTCTCCGCCAAACTCACCTTCAAAAACAATATCGTCAAATAATGGGGCAGTGTCGTCCTCGCTCTTTACATCAATACTGCTTAAAAGAGCGTCTGTTTCATCAAAATTAATCTGCTTGATATCATCAGCAATACTGTCCATAACCTCATCGTACTTACGGCGCAGCATATCATCATCTTTTTCAAATCCATTCGTTTTAAAATTGCTGTTTTCCATTTCATTCTTCTCCATGTCCGACATTATACCCCTCCTTCCTGTTTTTTTACTGCTTACAATTGGTTAGACGTAATACTTTTCAAAAAGTTCCCTGTTTTCGGATAAAATTTCACGTAAATTTTTTCTCGCCCTGCTTATACGCGACTTTACGGTACCTACAGAGCAATCCGTAATCTCCGAAATCTCATCGTAAGTAAGCCCTTGAATATCCCGCAGAATTATTGCTGTACGATACTCTATATTAAGCAAAGATATTGCACTGTTTATCGCATTTTTTATTTCGCCCTGAAGAGCAATCTCATCGGGTCCGGGTGAAGAATCAGCAATTTCATCATAACCCAATCCATCCTCATCCAAATATCCGTTATCTATAGAATATGTATTCCCGTCATCCTTATTTCTCTTAACCAAATCTATGCACGTATTGACGGCAACTCTGTAAATCCAGGTCGACAGCTTAGATTTAAATTTAAAAGTATTTATATTTCTGAACATTTTAAGAAATATTTCCTGTGCCATATCGGCGGCGTCCTCAGCGCTCGGCGCATATCTGTACGCAACGCTGTAAACTACGTTCTGATACCTTAAAATCAGAGTCTCGAACGCATTAGCATCGCCCTTTTGCGCTTTCTTAATAAGTTTTTTATCGTCTGTCAAACCCTCACCTCCTGAGGAACAAGTCAACTACATGATTGATATATTCAAAAAGTGTATACCATACCACGGTCTAGGATACCACATATTACGAATTTTGTCAAGAGCCGTATCAGCCGCGTCTTATAAGCTCGGAAACAAATTGTTCGACGGCTGTCCACTGCTCGATTTTACCAGTTTTCATATCCATCGAATATTTAAGTCCGCGGTCAACCATACGCTTTAAATACTTCTCACTATATCGCTTGCTGTTCTCTATTGCGTTGTTTACCGCAAACAACGGCGGCTTCCTATCATAATACTGGAGCATCTCCTGTGCGCTGAGCCCGTCCTGTTTCAGCAGCTTGCACATTAAAAGCTCATATAGCTGATCCGTTATAATACTCATTACCATAACGGCGGATTGATTATCCTTTTTTAATAGAGCAAGCTTCTCCTTCGCACGGCCTCCGCTTCCACCGATTATATCCTTACTGAATACATCGTACACCTTTATCTCGGGAGGTACTGTCACAACCGCGTCAATATCCGCACGATTTATCCTGTGACGCTCCTCGCCGAGGTACAAAACTATTTTGGCGCACGATTCCGCAACGTTTGACATTGACCTGCCGGTCAGCCTTATAAGATAACTGAGGTCCGAAGCATTTATCCTCTTTCCTGCTTTATCAAAACGTTTTTCTGCCCACGCCTCAAGCTTATTTATTGTAAGAAACTCAAAATTTACAACCCCGCCGCCTGCCTGTTCGACAAAAGCGAGATTTTTCTCACGCTTTTTATCAAAGTCATCCTCACGAAACACAAGACAAATGTATTCGGGTAAATCCGCAACAAAGCCCTTTATCGCCTTAAACTCCTTAGAAGCTGCATTTGAAAACAACCCGCTGTTTCTGACAAGAACCATACGCCTGTCTGCGCCCTGAGGAAACTGTTCAGCCGCTTCAATAACTTCGTCAGCCGAAATCTTCCCCTCAAGCACACAAAAATTAAACGCCGCAAGATCATCCGGAACAAGCCGTTTCTTAATAGCGTTAATTCTGTTTTCAAGCATATATTTTTCCTCTCCGTAGAAAAAAAATACTTTCGGAACAGTATATGAATTGATTTTTGTATTTAGTTCTTCATATTTCATAGTAATTTCTCCGCATCAAATAATATATCTGATTATAACACATTATTTAACCAAATACAAGAAAAGAGTGACCCTTCGGCCACCCCTTCTCAATTTCAAACTTAATAAATAATTCTTCTTGCACCCGCAAAACGGCTTGCATAGTAATCTGAGTCGATACTCGTATACTTAACAACATCGCCTGTGTGCGGAGCGTGAATCATCATACCGTCACCAACGTAGATGCCGATATGCGATGCGTAACCGCCGAGACCCGAACTGCTAAATCCTATAATATCACCGGGCATAAGGTCCTCCCTCGATACCGGAATACCGTTCTTCATCTGGTCGTCAGCTACACGGTACAAGCTGTAGCCAAACTGTGAATAAACATACTGAACAAGTCCGCTGCAGTCAAAACCGCTCGGCGAAGTGCCGCCCCATACATAAGGAACACCGAGGAACTGTGCCGCAAAGTCACAGATTGCCTGTCCGCCCTCACTTGCCTGAGGCATCTCACCGTCGTAAACCGTAATATAGTCCGCCGAAACGTAACCCATAAGACCGTCGTTGTTATATGCTACACAAACCCAACCGGGTTCGATCCAATTTACTCTAACTCTTGAGCCGTATGACAATGTTGCCAATACGCCCGCGTCCATTGACGCACCCTGTCTAACATTAAGTGTTGAAACCTGTACAACACCATAGTATTGAGCCGGTTCATCTATTTCATCGTAATCGGCATATGTAGGTACTATTATAAAAGCAGAAATTGTCATCAATACTAACAGTGTTGCAACAATTCTTCTAAAACTCGTTTTTAAACTCAAAACAAAAAACCTCCAAATTTGTTAAATACGCATATATGCGCATTTTTACTGCTCAAATTCACTCCTTCCATAATATATATTTTGAACGTAAGCCAAAACTAAAGACAACTGATATTTTGTCTGATTTGAAAAATCTGCTCGTCTATCTTTTGACTATGCGAAAATTATACAACTAATCCGTATAAATGTCAATAGATACCAAAATTATTTTAGTAGAAACACACCTTGAATTTTATTCCATTCCCCGCGCAAACGCAGTGATAATGGGCGTTTGCGCAAATTGTTAACAAATTGTTAACAATGAATTTTGCGGACTGAATTACGAATATTTTGTTATAAATAGTCGAATTGTCGTTTTACATTTAATTTAAATCACGCTTACATTTGTGTTATAAAAATATTACAATTATGTTACAAAGAAATTTTTCTATTGGAATTTGCAGGATTATATGGTATAATATTTTTTAATTGCAGAAATCTAATTTAAGCACTCATTATCAAATTAAAGAGGTGTACAAATGTTAAAGAGTATGACCGGCTTCGGACGTGCGGAAAAAGTCATTGACGAGCTGTATGAGATTAAAATTCAAATCAGGTCGGTAAATCACAGGTATGCGGATTTTACGATTAAAGTACCGCGTCTGTATTCTTTTATCGAAGACTCTGTACGTACTAAACTTTCAAAAAGTATTTCGCGGGGGAAAGTAGAGGTTTTCATATCTGTTAACAAATTAACCGGCGATGATAAGCAGGTCAAGCTTAACACAGACCTTGCAAAGTCATATATCGATAGCCTCAGAAAACTGACCGATTTTGGTGTAAATGATGATGTTTCGGCTTCCACTATTGCAGGTTTTTCAGATATCTTTGACGTTCAGTACAGTGAAATTGACGAAGATGCTATGTCGGCTATGATTGACAGCGTGCTGAGCGAGGCTCTGAATAGCTTTATAGAAATGCGCACAGCTGAAGGCGAAAGACTTAAAGCAAGCATACTTGAGCACCTGGATAAATTAAGCGCTCAGGTTAAGATAGTTGAAGAGCGCTCGCCTCAATCTGTTAAAGAATACGAAGCACGCCTTAAAAAGCGGCTTGACGATACTCTTGCATCGCTGGATTTGTCGGCTGACGAAAGCCGTGTAATTACAGAGGTTGCGCTGTTTTGTGACAAGGTGGCGGTTGATGAAGAAACCGTACGTCTTTCAAGCCATATCAATGAATTTAAAAAAGCTCTTGATGCAAATGAACCTATTGGTAAAAAACTTGACTTTATCGTTCAGGAAATGAACCGCGAAACCAACACAATCGGTTCCAAAGCAAATGACATTGAGCTTTCAAAGACTGTTGTCGAGATGAAATCGATTATTGAGAAAATCAGGGAACAGATACAGAATATAGAGTAATTATTAAAATACAAGACATAATAAAGGCGGCATAGAATATGAAATTAATTAATGTTGGCTTCGGAAACATTGTCTCCGGCTCACGTGTTATTGCAATTGTAAGCCCGGATTCCGCGCCGATTAAAAGAATTATTCAGGAAGCTAAGGATCGCGGTATGGTAATTGACGCAACCTGCGGCAGACGTACGCGCTCCGTTATAGTAACTGACAGCGACCACATAATCCTGTCCGCAATTCAGACCGAAACCATCGCAGGCCGTGCGGAATCTAAGTCGGATGAGGATATAAGCGCCGAAAGTGAGGCTGAAGATGAATAAAAACAGTCTGCTTATTGTGATGTCCGGCCCATCGGGAGTCGGTAAAGGCACAATTTGCAAAGAATTATTAAGCGAAAATGACGATATTGTACTTTCGGTATCCGCAACAACGCGTCAGCCGAGACCGGAGGATACAGACGGCGTCACATATTATTTCAAAACCAAAGACGAGTTTGAAAAAATGATTGAAGACAATGAGTTTATGGAATGGGCAAAGTATAATGAGAATTATTACGGTACCCCAAAAAAGCCCGTAAATGAACACCTTCAAAACGGCAAAGATGTTATTTTGGAGATTGACGCACAGGGAGCTATGAACTTAATGTCAAAATATCCGGACGCCGTGTACATATTCATTGCGCCCGAAAATACAGACGTATTATACGAGCGTCTGAGAAAGCGCGGCAGTGAAAACGAAGCCGAAATCGAAAAGCGCATTAAGGCCGCCGAGTGGGAAATAAGCCAAAAAGATAAGTATGACCACGTCGTTGTAAACAAGGTTGTTGACGACGCGGCGAAAGAAATAATCAATATTATAGGTCAAAGGAGAGATAAACTATGCTGATTAATCCACCGATTACCAAATTAGTCGATAAGACGGGAAGCAGATATATGCTTACGATTGAAGCCGCAAAACGCGCTAGGCAGCTAACAGAGGGCAAACAGCCTCTTGCCGATGTAAAGTCGCACAAAGAGGTTTCAATTGCCGCAGAAGAGATATATGAGGAAAAGCTCAACTATATTCCGACGCCGGATTTAGGCAAGCTTTAATCAGGAATTCAAATACACTTACGGCTTCCTCCCCGCAGAGGGAGCCGTTTTTAATGAGGTGATAAAATGCTGCGAAATAAAACAATAGTTCTCGGTGTGACAGGCGGAATTGCTGCGTATAAGGCGCTTGAGCTCTCGTCTCGGCTCGTCAGGGCAGGCGCAGACGTCAAGGTTATAATGACAAAATCTGCTATAGAATTTGTTTCTCCGCTGAGTTTTGCATCAATTACTAAAAATCAAGTAGTGACCGATATGTTTGATATGCCCGATAAGTGGGATATTAAGCACATATCGCTTGCCAAGGCAGCCGACGTATTTGTGATTGCGCCATGTACCGCCAATGTAATCGGCAAAATCGCCGGCGGCATCGCCGATGATATGCTGACAACGACCATTCTGGCATGTGAATGTAAAAAGATTGTTGCTCCTGCGATGAACACCCATATGTATCACAATCCGATTGTTCAGGATAATATCAAAAAACTTATGTCGTATGACGGCTATAGTTTTGTAATGCCGTCCGAGGGCAGGCTTGCCTGCGGTGATATCGGCAGGGGCAAGCTTGCCGATGTACGTGATATATTTGACGGTATTTGCCGCGCCACAAGTGTCTCAGACCTTAAAAACAAAAAAATTGTTATCTCAGCCGGCGCAACGTGCGAAAGTCTTGATCCCGTTCGCTTTATAACCAATCACTCAAGCGGAAAGATGGGCTTCTCAATCGCAAAAGCCGCATATTTCCGCGGTGCGGACGTGACACTTGTTGCAGGAAGAAATACTTGCCGCAAAATTTCGGGCGTTAAACAGATTAATATCCTCTCCGCTGAGGAAATGCGTGCAGCGGTACTTACAGAAAGCGCGGACGCCGATATTATAATTATGTCTGCGGCGGTTTCGGATTACCGTCCCGCAACGGCAAGCGATGAAAAAATCAAAAAATCGGAAAACGCAATGACTCTCAAGCTGGTTAAAAACCCGGATATTTTAAAAGAACTCGGTGAAAAGTACGGCGATACAAAACAGGTTATCGGTTTTGCAATGGAAACACAGAACCTGATTGAAAATGCTCAGAAGAAATGCTCGGAAAAGAATGCTGCGTTTATAGTCGCAAATAATTTAAAAACCGACGGCGCAGGCTTCGGAACCGAAACCAACATAGCGTCGATAATTGACAAAAACGGCAGCGTAACCAATCTTCAAAAAATGACAAAACTCGAACTCGCCAACATAATTTTAGACAGAGCCGTCAAAAACTTAAATAATTGATGTGAGGTAAAAAATGATAGCGCAAATTGTTCTGATAAGCCGGCGGCACGTCATAGACCGCTCATTCGACTACAAGGTTCCAAAAGAAATGGAACCCTATATTTCAGTCGGAATACGCGTACTCGTACCGTTCGGGCTGTATAACAATTCAGTCGAAGGTCTCGTTGTCGGCACAGCCGAGGAAAGCGAAGTCGGAGTACTTAAATCCATAAGCTCCGTAGTTGACCCGCGCCCCGTATGCTCTCGTGAAATCCTGAACCTATGCGTATGGATGACACGCAAATATCTTTGTACGTTTTATTCGGCGTTTAAACTCGTTGTGCCACCCAAGATGAAGATTGTCATTCACGAATGGCTCAAGCTGACTCCTGCCGCTCAAAGTGAAAACTTAAGCCTTACAAAAGCGCAGAGTGAAGTAATTGACACAATTCGTGAAAACGGTGGTATAATCGAATACAGCGACTTATGCAGCGCGCTCAGCTTAAAAAGTCCTCGACGTTCAGTAAGCGCTCTAACGGAAAAAGGATTGATTGAGTCATCGGAAACTCTTGATGAGTCGATCAAAGAACTCACGGTCAGGGTTCCTAAGCTCACCATACAGCCGGATGAAGCCTACGCCATAGCGGACGAGCTTTATAAAAAACGTGCGCACGTTCAAGCGGATATGCTCCTCTGCCTTGCGGACAGCGAAAAACTTACAACAGCCGAGCTTATAGCAATGTCAAACGGGAATTACGGCTCGCTCGCCCGGCTTACCGAGCTCGGTTATGTAGAAATTGAGACTGAGCGTAAAATCCGTGAACCGTATAATGAGGAAGATTACGCAAAATCGGACGGATATGAACCCACAGCCGAGCAAAGACCGATTATCGACTATGTTAATAACTTAATCGAAAACGGAAACCGAGAGGAAATTTTAATACGCGGCGTAACGGG
The DNA here is from genome assembly GCA_900542675.1 of uncultured Eubacteriales bacterium. Classification (GTDB taxonomy): domain Bacteria; phylum Bacillota; class Clostridia; order Monoglobales; family Monoglobaceae; genus Monoglobus. The sequence goes on from UQOT01000026.1 coordinate 8,490, forward strand.
AAGTGGCAAAACCGAGGTCTTTCTACAAACAATTAGAAAGTGCATAATGTCCGGCAAGCGCGCAATTATGCTTGTGCCCGAAATCGCGTTGACTCCGCAGATGGTTGAGCGGTTCGTGAGCCGCTTTGGAAAAAAAGTTGCGGTAATGCACAGCGGACTGTCCTACGGTGAAAGATTTGACCAATGGTCGAAAATCAGGAACAATGAGGTTGACGTCGTTGTTGGCGCAAGAAGCGCGATATTTGCGCCGCTTGAAAATATAGGCCTTATCATTATGGATGAGGAACACGAAAGCAGCTATAAATCCGAAATATCGCCGCGGTACCACGCGCGTGAAGTTGCAAGGTTCCGCGCAAAATACTGCGGTGCAACGCTTATTATGGCGTCTGCAACACCATCGGTTGACAGCTACCACCGTGCGCTGAATAACGAATACACTCTGTTTGAAATGAATAACAGATACAATAACAACAGTCTGCCCGAGGTTCAGGTTGTTGATATGCGCAGCGAAATTTTCGACTACCACAATATGTCGCCAATCAGCAATCGGCTTCAGTTTGAGATAAGAAAGAATATTGAACGCGGTGAAAAGACGATACTTTTCTTAAACAGGCGAGGATACAACACGTTTGTCTCCTGCCGAGAGTGCGGCTATGTTGCAGAGTGCAAGGAATGCAGCATACCTCTTACTTATCACAAGTTCACAAACAAGCTCACTTGCCACTACTGCGGATACACAAGGGATAATCTCACCGTATGTCCCGAGTGCGGCTCAAAACACGTAAAATTTTTCGGCACCGGAACACAGAAAATCGAGGACGAACTCAAAGCTCTGTTTCCGACAGCTGGAATTCTCAGAATGGACAAAGACACAACATACACAAAGGGCAGTCACGAGCAAATTTTAAACAGTTTTAAGGGCGGTGACGCCGATATACTCCTCGGCACACAAATGGTAACTAAGGGACTTGACTTCGGATCTGTTACTCTTGTCGGTGTTTTAGCGGCAGATGCATCACTAGGAGCTGATGATTTTCGTGCAAACGAAAAGACTTTTTCCCTGCTTACTCAAGTCTGCGGCCGCGCAGGTCGCGGCGACCTGCCGGGCAGGGCGATTATACAGACGTATCAGCCGAAAAACTCAATAATTGAATTTGCAAAAAGCCAAAATTACCTTGAGTTTTTCAAAAACGAAATTAAATTCAGAAAACGCTTGAATTATCCGCCGTTTTGTGACATAATAAGCATATTGGTTCAAGGCGAAAAAGAGCAGCTTGTAAAGGATAAGATTACGGGAATACACGCATACCTGAAAAAAGCTTGCGGGCATAACAAGAATTATATTTCCCTCTCTCCTCCTCTGCCCGCGCCGATTATAAAAATCAAAAACAACTACAGATACAGAATACTTATAAAGGCATTAAATGCCGACCGTGCGCTTCATATTCTTAAAAAGCTAAACGATGAGCACAGCGGCGGCAGAACAACGCTTATTATAGATGTAAATCCTGTAAATATGAATTAGGAGTGAAAACAATGGCAATCAGAAACATAGTAAAACTCGGCGATGATATACTTAAAAAGAAGTGCCGCGAGGTCAAGAAGATAGACGACAGAATTATCTGCCTTTTAGACGATATGATTGAAACGCTTAAAGAAGCAAACGGCGTCGGTCTTGCGGCACCGCAGGTCGGTGTACTTAAAAGAATAGCGATTGTAGATACCGGCGATGCGATTTTAGAGCTGATTAACCCCGAGATTATCTACACCGAAGGTGAGCAGACCGACGCCGAGGGCTGTCTCAGCTATCCCGGCAGATACGGGCTTGTAACGCGCCCCAAAGTCGTTAAGATTAAAGCTACCGATAGAAACGGAGCAGAGTACGAATATACTGGCGAGGAGCTTACCGCACGCGCTTTTTGCCACGAAATTGACCACTTAGACGGTCACTTCTTCACTGAGAAAGTAACCGAATGGGTTGAAACCGATGATTAAAATATATAAAAAATCTGTATTATTTCTGCTTACCGTTATATTTTTCGTACTCACAGTGCAGCTTAACTGTTTTGCAGACCAAGATACCGAAGCGACCGCAAAGTATGTGCTTTCAAAAACGCCTCTGCCGATAAGCGCATCAGTCGGCGGTGAATGGGCTGTTATAGGTATAAAGCGTGCAGACGTTCAGCCAAACGCACGGTATTTTGAAAACTATATAATCCGCGCACGTGCAAAGCTTGACAGCGGTGAGGAAATAGGCAAAAAGTATACCGAATACTCGCGCATAGCTCTTGCATTCTCAGCACTCGGCGAAGATGCGAAAGAGTACGGTATTTTAAGTTATATAAACGACTATGATAACGTTATAGTTCAGGGAATAAACGGACCGATATATGCGCTTGAGGCAAAGCATGCTGTAGGAGATACGGATACAGAAACGCGCGACAGATATATTAACTATATTCTAAGCTGTCAGAACGCTGATGGCTCGTTCGGTCTCGGTCAGAATATACCGGATGTTGATATTACGGCCATGGCAATCGGGGCGCTATGCAGATATAAAGACACGAATTTGAAAATTTATGATGCGGTAAACCGTGCGTTTTTATATCTTTCGTCGGTTCAACATTCAAACGGCGGGTTTAATGAAAACTCGTTCGATACAGAAATCAGCTGTGAATCAACCGCTCAGGTCATTATCGCAATGAAACGCTACGGACTTGACGAAAACTGCGGATTTTTTGTAAAAAACGGCTGTACACCCTATACCGCTCTTAGTCTGTTCAGATGCGAAAGCGGCGGCTACAAACATAAGACATACGATTCGCAGGAAAACCAGATGTCGACCGAGCAGGCTCTGCTTGCACTCACGGAGCTAAAGCGCGACCCTGCTGCTTTAAAATATGACAACATATGGTTTGATGCAAATCTTAAATATATCGAAAGTTTAAAATAAGAAAATAATTATTATGAAATTAATATACAAAGCATTAAAAATCGCGCTAGTATTCTGCATAGTATTTTCACTTTCATCGTGCGGAACCGCCGATTTATCGTCGGTTAAACCGACAGCGGCAGCAAATACGCAAGCCGAAAGCTACGAGAATACGGTTACGCAAAAATTCAGTGCACAAAACACCGAAAGCTCGCCGCAGCCCGCGGCTGCAGCGACGCACAGCGCAAGCCAAACAGCGCAAAGTCCCGAAAGTGCAAAAAATCAGGTATCTTCAAATAATTCCGTTCAAAATACCGAAGAGCATACATCTGTATCCGACTCTTCAACCGAACACAAAACTACAGAAGACGCAGCGGGTAGCTCCGAGCAATCGGACGAAAGCAAGCCTAAGGAGCCTGAGCGAAATACCTGCACATTTACAATTGACTGCAAAAACGCGCTTATGAGCGACAAACTATCAGAAACAATGAGAAGCATTCTGCCTGCAAATGGCATAATATACTCCGCAACAGTAGAATTTACGGACGGAGAGTCAGTATTTGACATACTTTCGCGCATAACACGTCAGAATAATATACCTATGGAATTCTCATACACACCCGGATTTAACAGCTACTATGTTGAAGGTATTAACTCACTGCGCGAGCTTGACTGCGGCAGTGAGTCGGGCTGGATGTACAAAGTAAACGACACATTTCCGAACTACGGCTGCAGCAGTTATACCGTAAGCTCGGGCGATAATATAGGTTTTTATTACACTGTAACCCAAGGCGAGGATTTGAAATAAATATGAGAGATGAATTTTCGAGATTTCACCCTATTAACAACTTTATATATTTTTCTGCCGTAATCACATTTTCGGCAATATACAGAGAACCGGGACTTTTAATTATCTCACTTTTCTGCGCATCAGTTTATTCGCTGTACTTAAGCGGCAGAAAGTCACTCAGTTTGAGTTTTAAGGTAATCTTACCCATCGCTCTGTTTGCAGCTTTAATAAACGCCCTGTTCAATCACAACGGTATGACGGTGCTGCGCTATCTTCCGACCGGAAACCCGATTACGCTCGAGTCAATAATATTCGGTATCTGCGCCGCGCTTTTACTATCCTGTGTCATTCTATGGTTTTTCTGCTTAAACAAAGTCATAACATCGGACAAGTTTATCTATCTTTTCGGCAGAATTATTCCGTCACTGTCACTTGTTTTATCAATGATACTGAGATACGTTCCTTTATTTAAGGAACAGCACCAAAGAGTATCCGCCGCACAGAGATCACTTGAAAACTGCACCGATAAAAGCCTTAAAACAAGGCTCAGACACAGCTTAAACGTATTTTCGATTATGCTTACGTGGTCGCTTGAAAATTCAATTCTGACTGCCGATTCAATGAATTCAAGAGGATATGGATTAAAGGGCAGGACAGCGTTTTCGTACTATAAATTCTACTTTCGTGACGGTGTGCTTATTGCAGCTCAGCTCGCACTCATCACGCTTCAGATTATGCTGACGGTTTTCGGCTGCTCAAAATCCGAATTTTATCCGTTCTATGAATATCAAATAAACGCAGTTAAAATCTTCGGATATATATCATACTCGCTGATATGTCTGCTTCCCATAATAATCAATCTAACGGAGGATATAAAATGGAATTATTTTCGATCAAGGATTTAAACTTTTCTTATACAAACGGCAGAAATAATTTCGCCCTCAAAAATATCAGCTTTGACATAAAAAGCGGAGAATTTATAACGCTATGCGGAAAGTCGGGCTGCGGCAAAACAACGCTTTTAAAGCAGCTTAAAACCGCACTTACACCAAGCGGATACCGCTCGGGAAGCGTAACATTTTCCGGAACTCCGCTTGATAAGCTGACAGCAAAAAACCAAGCGTCCGAAATAGGATTTGTTATGCAAAAGGCAGAAAATCAGATAGTGACCGACAAGGTATGGCACGAAATGGCGTTCGGCCTTGAAAGTCTCGGATACGACACAGATGAAATAAGGCTCAGAGTCTCGGAGATGGCGAGCTTCTTCGGAATTCAGTCGTGGTTTTACAGAGACACTAATACGCTGTCGGGCGGACAAAAACAGCTATTAAGTCTCGCATCCGTTATGGTGCTTGAGCCCAAAATTCTCATCCTTGACGAGCCGACAGCACAGCTTGACCCAATCTCTGCCGGCGACTTTATGCAAATGCTGCTTAAGATTAACTGTGAGTTCGGCACTGCAATACTGATTTCCGCGCACAACCTTGAGGAAGTAGTTCCGATTTCCGACAGAATGATAGTTATGGAAAACGGAAGGATTATTGCCGACAGCGACCCGAGGAGCGTAATTCTCAATCTACGCAATACGGGAAACGAAATGTTCACGGCAATGCCCGCCCCCGCGCAGATTTTTGCAAGCGTTGACAGCGGCGCAAACTGCCCTTTGACCGTACGCGAGGGCAGGGACTGGATAAGTGATTTCACGATTGGTAAAAAAATACGAAATATCCCTATCAGAACACTTGGGTATAACAAAGACGATGTCGTGCTCAGAGCCAAAAATATATGGTTCAGATATGAAAAGCACGACAACGATATACTCAAAAACGTTTCGCTCAATCTCTGCAGCGGTGAATGGCAATCAATAGTCGGCAGTACGGGCGTCGGAAAGAGTACTTTTCTTTCAATTCTCGCAGGGCTGAACGAACCATACCGCGGCAGTGTGGATTTGTGCGGAAGCCGAGTGTGCCTGCTTCCTCAAGACCCAACAACGATTTTTGAAAAATCAACTGTGCTTGATGACCTTATGCAGGGAGTCAAAAAAGATGATACTGCGTATCTCAAAAGCATTATAAACCTCTGCGACTTAAACGAGCTGCTCTATATGCACCCGTATGATTTGTCGGGCGGCGAACAGCAGCGCGCCGCACTCGCAAAAGTCTTGCTGAGACGCCCAAAGGTATTATTGCTTGACGAACCGACAAAGGGACTTGACGCACATTTTAAAAAGAAACTTGCCGGAATACTGTTAAACCTCAAAATACGAGGGATTTCAATAATAACAGTATCGCACGATATCGAGTTTTGTGCCCAGTATTCGGACAACTGCGCCTTTTTATTCGACGGTGAGATTATCTCAAAGGATGAACCGCGCGCTTTTTTCTCGGGCAACAATTTCTATACGACAACAGCCAACAGAATTGCCCGCCATATAATTCCGAATGCGATAACGACCGATGATGTTATATATGCAATCGGCGGCTCACCGGCCGTCACCGCCGCGCCTAAAAACGATATAAATAACAGTTCTGACAAAAACGATACTGATTTTAAGCCGCCTAAAGACTTAAAGCCTGTTAAAACCAATATTATGAGCGGAAAGGCAAGCGGAAGTTCTATATTCTTTTCGGTATTATCACTTCTGCTTATTCCTATTTTTATTTATTTGGGTGCAAAGTATATACCCGATAGGCCGTATTACTATACGGGAACCATTACAATAATACTGTCCGTTATCCCGTTTGTGCTTATGTTTGAAGGCCGAAAGCCACAGGCGCGCGAGCTTGTGACAATATCGGTTCTATGCACGCTCGGAGTTGTCGGCAGACTGGCATTTTATATGGTACCGCAGTTCAAACCGACTGTTGCTATAATAATCATATCTGCGATGGCTCTCGGCTCACAGCGCGGATTTTTAATAGGCGTCATCACAATGTTTGTATCAAACATCTTTTTGGGACAAGGTCCGTGGACGCCGTGGCAAATGTTTGCCTGCGGACTTATCGGATTTATTGCCGGATTTATGTATAAAAAAGAGGCAATACCCAAAACAGTCGTTCCGATATGCGTATTCGGTTTTATTGCGACAATCCTAATCTATGGAGGGATTATGAATCCTGCATCTCTGCTTTTAAGCGGAGCGGAGATAAATCTGCCGTCACTTGCGGCATACTATATTTCCGGACTTCCGTATGATATAATTCACGCGCTGTCTACCGTAATATTTTTAGCGGTACTCGCAAAACCAATGCTTACTAAGCTTGACAGAGTAAAACAAAAATACGGTCTGCTGCTGAAGGGAGAAAATTCATATAATTAAAAACGAAGGGCTTCCCAATCGGAAGCCCTCTTGATTTTTAACTATAGTGCAAGTGAAATTATCTTGCTGACTTCTGCGCGGGTGACGCCTGCTTTTGGTCTGAAGCTGCCGTCATCGTATCCGTTTATTATTTCGCTCTGCTTTAATGTATTTACATCATTCAATGCGTAATCCGAAATCTCATTCGCATCGGTAAACGAAATATCATCATGTGTTGAAGCAGTATTCTTGTTGTCCGTCACACGGACAATTATTACGCATACGTCCTCACGCGTGATAATGCTGTCGGGTTCAAATAGGCCTTCTCCTACTCCGTTTACAATTCCGTTTGATGCTGCCCAGCCGATATATCCGACATACCAACTATCGTCCGAAACATCGCTGAACTCTGCTGATGCGGAATTTGGCTCTGCACCCGATGCTCTTGCGATAACCGCGACAAATTCAGCACGGGTGATGCAGTCATCCGGTCTGAATTTACCGTCATCGTCGCCGGACAGAACGCCTGACTCCGCAAGATCCATTATATATCCGTATGCCCAGCAATCCGGCGTTACGTCAGAGAACAACACAGTTTCCGTGCCCTGCGGTGAAGCGGTCGCCTCAGGAGGCTCTGAAGCGGACGCAGAAGCCGACGGCGACGGTGATGCAGCTGCCGATGAACCTACAGATGAACCGGTTGAACCACCACTGTTACCTCCGCCCGACACTGAGCTTGGCTCCTTTGTATAGTCATCTGTATAGTAAAGCTCAACATAATCCCCCGATTTCAGCTTATAATCGCCAATACCCACGCTCGGAGATTTGCTGTTTACCTTATACAGCCATCCGCTGTTTTTACCGTTTGTTTTCTCAGCAAGTGTAATTCCGTCCGGCGATGTAACAGACGAAATATATCCGCTGTCCAAACCTTGAGCCTTATATCCGTTTTCGCTTAAGACTGTTTTTAAAAGCTCTGCAACGGTCGAACCGTTTACAACCGACTTTTGTACCTTACTTATCCACGTCGGATATCCGCCTTTGTGCTTTCCTGCTTCATGCACAGTATCGCCCTTAACAGCACAAGTAACAGATATCTGTATTTCAGGACTTTCGCCTGTCGAGCCGCCGCTGTTTCCGCCCGAAGAACCACCCTGCTGCTCCGAATCGAGCGGCACAATATCATAAACATTATACTTTCCGTCCTTTGACTCTTTAAGTCCGAGATACGCAATGACAGCCCTAAACGCCTGCTCGGTCGCAAGAGCATTTACATCGCTGTTATCCATATATCCGAAGCCGCTGTTATCACCGAGAGCATATACAAGCATACCGTCAATCAGACTGCTGCCGTTCTCCGATACGAAGTTTTTATCGGTCATTGGGTTAATACCGACCGAAGCAAGTCCTATTACCGCGACAGCATCGGTATTTGCATTGCCGAGTGAACCGTTATCACTCTGTATTTCACTCAGAACGCTTACCGCTTTATCAACGGTAGCTTTTATCTCATCATAATCCTTCTGTGAAATACCCGCTTTTTCGGCTGAAGCCGCATTATAGTACGGGGCAAAGGCATTTAAAACCATTGCTGTTGAGTCATAATCTACATAATCAACGCCGTCCCACGAATAACCCCATACGCCGGACTCGCTTCTGCTGCTTAAAATATAGTCTATAAGCGACTGGTTTGTAAGTCCGCTCTCAGGGTTATACTCTGCGGTATTATAAAGTGAGAGCGCCATAATCGCGTCTGTCACATATCCGATACTTTCTGTGCCGCAGTCTGACAGCTTTTTAAGCAAGCTGAACTCTTCACCTGATGCAGTTTTAAGCTTTGAAATATCCTTTCCAAGTGCCTTTAAGGCAAAACCGTATCTTTCAAGCTCATTTAAAGAAGCTGAATTATATGCAGCTTCTGTTAAGCTGTCCGCAGCCTCGGATTTTGCCGTAAGCTTTGACAAATATCCGCCGCAAACCATATCAAAAATCTGCCAATCGGTTGTTGTTCCGCTGTATAATTCAGCAATATTAGACTTGAGCACATCAAGCCGTGTTGCCGTATCAACAGGTGCTGAACTTACAGAAGGCGACGGACTCAGCTCAGGTGACGCACTTACGCCGGGCGCTTCACTTGCATCCGGTGATGCACTTACGTCGGGCGATGCGCTTATCTCAGGTGACGCACTCGCATCAGGCAATGCGCTTACGTCAGGTGAAGCAATTACACTAGGCAATGGCTCCTCCGCATACGCGAAGCTTATACTGCCAAAGCACATTGCTGCCGCACACAAAACCGCAATCAGTTTTGTTAAAACATTTTTTCTTTTGTACATATAACATACCTCCAAACAAAAAATAAAAGCCAGCGCCGAAAGGCACAGACCAAATAACACCGCATAAATACACGATGTAATTTACATATCCAATACCCTGTAGATTGTTTTCAGCGTCAAAGGCAGGTCTTCCGACTCGGCATCACTGCGCCACGAACCCTTCCCAAGCATTGCTCAGTGGTTATGTCCGCGCGCTCCGCCTCACGGCAGCAAGGTCTGTCCGGGAATTTCACCCGGTTCCCTATTATCGCTCGCTAAAGCAGCGCACCTTTGACATATTCAGTTTTCTAAATTCTAACACAAACCCGTACGCTTGTCAACCTTCATTTCAGCTTGCCTAAACCTGCAAGTATTATAAAGACTATTATATTCAGAACCACAACCGTAGCTCCGGTCGGAGTCGAAAACAAATATGACGTAATAAGCCCAAAAAGGAAGCATACAATTGATATAACAGCCGAGAGAATGACGACCGTCTTAAACTTTTTACATACGCGCATAGCCGAAAGTGCAGGAAAGATTATAAGACTTGATATTAAGAGTGCCCCCATCATACGCATACCGAGAACAATCGTTACAGCAGTCAGAAATGCGATGAGCATATTATAAAGCCCTGCGCGTATACCTGTCGCCTTCGCAAACGTTTCATCAAACGTAACCGCAAAAATCCTGTTGTAAAACAGCACAAAAAGCACAAGCACCACCGCAGATAGTGCGATACTCATAATAACATCGCTCTCACTCATCGCAAGAATACTGCCGAACAGATAGCTGTTTATATCGGTATTCATACCTGTAGTCACAGAGGCGACAAGAATTCCGACGGCAAGTGCGCCTGTTGAGATTACTGCAATCGCGCTGTCACCCTTTATCGTACTGTTTTCGCTTATTCTAAGAAGCATAAATGCCGCAATTATCACAACCGGAATTGTAAACTCCATAGGCGCCCAGTTAAAAGCCGTAGCAACGGCGATGGCTCCAAATCCGACATGGCTCAGTCCGTCGCCTATCATCGAGTAACGCTTAAGCACAAGACTGACGCCCAAAAGCGCTGCGCACAGCGACACCAATAGTCCGACAATGAGAGCCCGAGCTATAAACGTATAGTTAAACATAATATGTATTGCCTCAATCATGCCTATGACCTCCCACGAACTCAATGCCTACTTTAGAATGAGCGTACTCCTTCGCTGTACCGTCAAATATAATTCTGCCGTCCATATGCAAAATTCGCGTCGAATACTTGACCGCACAGTGTATGTCGTGCGAGACCATAACAATTGTTATTCCGCTGCTGTGCATATCATTTATTATATTAAAGAACTCAGTCGTCACCACGGGGTCAAGACCTGTTACAGGCTCGTCCAAAAACAAAATCTTTTTCGCCGAACACATTGCCCGTGCAAGCAGAACACGCTGCTGCTGTCCGCCGCTGAGCTCGCGGAAGCACTTATTTTTAATATCGCTTATTCCGAGCATCTCCATTTTTTGTGCGGCAAGGTTTTTTTCGGGTCTGCTGAAAAACGGCTTAAAACTGCCGCTCTTTAAGCAGCCCGACAATACCACCTCACCGACAGACGCCGGGAAATCCTTCTGAACCGGCGTCTGCTGCGCCAAATAACCTATATCCGATTTTTTTAATCCGCCGCAGTATTTAATCGTCCCCGACTCAGGCTGCTTAAGACCGAGCAGGGCTTTAAGCAGCGTGCTCTTGCCGCTGCCGTTACGCCCTATTATGCTGCAGTAGTCACCCCTGTTTATACTAAACGAAACGTCCTTTGCAACAGTCAGTCCCTCATATGCCAGGTTAACATTCTCACACTTTATTATCTGCATCGCTTTATCTCCTAAATAAAAACGGACGAAGTAGTCGCCCGTTTTTTGTTACTACGCTGATTTTGAGCTTGTTTTCTCAATAATTTTAGGCTCGCCCTTTTTCATAACACAATCCTTTGTTATGATTACTTTTTCTGCATTAGGCATAGACGGAACCTCATACATAATATCAAGCATTATATCTTCTACTATTGTTCTGAGTCCGCGTGCACCGGTTTCGCGTTCAACCGCCTTTTGGGCGATTTCATCAACCGCATCAGGTTCAAACTCAAGTTCGGTGTTATCCATCCTAAGCAGCATCTTATACTGCTTCAAAAGCGCGTTTTTCGGCTCACTGAATATCTTTTTAAGAGCCTCGGCGTTCAGCGTGTCAAGTGTTGACACTATCGGCAGACGACCGACAAGCTCAGGAATCATACCGAATTTAATCAAATCCTCGGGCGTAACATTTTTAAGAACATCACCGCGATTACGCTCCTTCTTACTCTCAACCTTTGCGCCGAAACCAACGGTTTTGGCAGTCATACGCGACTCAATTATCTTATCGAGTCCCTCAAAAGCTCCGCCGCAGATAAATAAAATATTCTGTGTGTTAATCTGTATAAAATCCTGATGCGGATGCTTTCTGCCGCCGTTTGGCGGTACATTGGCAACCGTGCCCTCAAGTATTTTAAGCAGCGTCTGCTGTACGCCCTCACCGCTGACATCACGGGTTATCGACGGGTTTTCCGACTTTCTTGAAATCTTATCGACTTCGTCTATATAGATAATTCCCTTCTCGGCAAGCTCAATATCATAATCTGCCTCTTGAATAAGCTTAAGCAAAATATTTTCAACATCCTCACCGACATATCCCGCCTCGGTAAGCGAGGTAGCATCGGCAATTACAAACGGAACCTTAAGCCGTTTTGCCATTGTCTGCGCGAGGAAAGTCTTGCCCGAGCCTGTCGGGCCAATCATTAAAATATTACTCTTCTGAAGCTCAACTTCGTCCCCGCTTCCGCTTGATGCCTTTCCCGATGTTTCAATTCTCTTGTAGTGATTATAGATCGCCACGGACAAAGCCTTTTTTGCTGCATCCTGACCTATTACATAATCGTTTAAGAACTCGTGCAGTTCTTTAGGCTTCGGCAGTTCATCAAGAGTTTCTATCTGTCTCGGCGCATATCCGTATCCGTCGTCTATAAGTTCATTACAAAGCTCAACACATTCGTTGCATATAAAAATGTCCGACGGTCCCTCAATCAGCTTGCGGACCTGTTCCCGCGTCTTTCCGCAGAAAGAACAATGAAAATCTCTGCCTTTTGTATTATCGGGCATAAATAATCCTCCAAAAAATATATTTTAGCGCTTGGTTACGATGTTATCTATAAGACCATACTTCATAGCCTCATCAGCGCTCATAAAGTTATCACGCTCTGTATCCTGCTTGATAACGTCAAGCGGCTGACCGGTATTTGCGCTTAAAATTTTGTTTAAGTTTTCTTTTATCTTGAGCATTCTCTCAACGTGAATTTTCATATCCGTTGTCTGACCCTGAACACCGCCGAGCGGCTGATGAATCATTATTTCACTGTTAGGCAGCGCAAATCTCTTGCCCTTTGCTCCCGATGATAAGAGAAACGCGCCCATTGACGCCGCCATACCGACGCATATTGTCGAAACATCAGCCTTTGTGTACTGCATTGTGTCATATATCGCCATTCCCGCAGTAACAGAACCGCCCGGACTGTTGATATAAAGGTTTATATCTTTGTCCGGATCCTCGCTGTCAAGGAACAAAAGCTGAGCTACAACAAGGCTCGCTGTCGCATCGTTAACCTCGTCGGATAAGAATATAATTCTGTCCTTTAAAAGTCTCGAAAAGATATCGTACGAGCGCTCACCGTGTCCGGTCTGCTCAATTACATAAGGTATTGTTGCACTTTTGATAATTTCACTATTCATATAATAACCTCCTGATTAAAAAATATGTTACCCAAAATGACATATAAGGCTGATTTGCAAAACAAATCAACCTTAACGTCATAATATGTCGAAATCAATACTATTCAAAGTCAGCGTTATCAACTAAAAACTTAATTGCGTTCTGAGCCTTGATACGTTCCTTAACATCTTCCTCGGGAATGTACTTCTTAATGTCTTCAACCTTCATTCCGTTGTCCTTACTGATATTGTTATACTCCTCTTCAACCTGCTCATCGGTAGCCTGAAGATTTTCGGTATCTGCAACCTTCTCAAGTACAAGCGTAGTCTTAACACGCTTTTCAGCCTCAGGATGATACTGAGCCTTTACAGTTTCAAGCGTCTGACCCGTGTACTTCATATAAGTATTAAGGTCAATACCCTGATAGCGCATCTGCATATCCATATCGCGTACCATTGTGTCAACCTGTGCGTCAATCATCTCGTGAGGAATGTCAATTTCCGTGTTATCACATACAACGTCAACAACCGCCTTTTCGGTCTCATTCTTTGTCTTTTCCTCGTTGTCCTTATCAAGCTTTGCCTTAACATCGGCTTTATATTCATCAAATGTATCAAATTCACTGACATCTTGCGCAAAATCATCGTCAAGCTCAGGAAGTTCCTTAAACTTAATTGAGTTAATCTTAACCTTGAATACAGCATCCTTGCCCGCGAGGTTTTCAGCGTGATACTCCTCAGGGAATGTAACATTAACTTCAACATCTTCACCGACATTCTTGCCGAGAAGCTGATCCTCAAATCCCGGAATAAACTGCCCCGAACCGATTGTAAGATCGAATGCCTCTCCCTTACCGCCTTCAAATGCAGCATCGTCAACAAAACCCTCAAAATCAATGTTTGCTATGTCGTCCGCCTGAATTGCTCTGTCCTCAACCGGAACAAGTCTTGAATTTCTTTCCCTTATCTTTTCTATTTCATCATCAACATCAGCGTCAGATGTCGTAAATACGGGCTTTTCTACTTTAACGCCCTTGTACTCGCCGAGCTCAAACTCAGGCTTAACAACAACCTTGGCTGTGAATACAATTTCCTTCTCGGGATCAATGCTCTCGTCCTTTAAGTCAATTTCCGGCTGAGCTACGGGGCTTAAATCATTTTCTTCCACCGCTTTATCATATGCATCGGGAAGTACAAAGTT
>UQOT01000027.1 GCA_900542675.1 uncultured Eubacteriales bacterium
ATCGTTAAGTATTTCCTCATAAATTTGAGAATAAACTCAAACATCTTCAGACTAGCTCGGGATGCTGAAAAGTTATTTTGAAACACCATCAATACTACTTCATAAGGCAAACCCATTGAGGCAAAGGCGTACTTCATAGTCGTATCTAAAAATGCGGCAAAATTAACGTTAGGTCTTGAACTGTTATAAGCGTTAAGTTTCTGCCCGCGCGGCATGTGCATGATAATACCGTTTGTCAAACGTCTTAACTGACTTACAATCTTACTAACAACGCCATCATCTTTAGGTGATGGAGAGGAAGCCGGAATACCTGTTGCACGTTTATTAAAACCGCCAAGAGTACCATTTAACGGATTTAAACCGGTTGAAGTTTCATCCTGATCAATAGTAGCTACGAATTTTGCATTAGTTGCAGCAGCTAGGGTTTCTGATTCAGTATATTCACCGATTTTGTCGAGTTTTTGCATAATCGCACCGATTATACTAAAGCCCCGCGTATTTCCAATACGGATTTTATTACAATAAGCGAGCCAGGCAAAACGATTCCCGAACTCGTCATAAGCATCAATCCGGTGTTCCTTTCCGTCCTGATCTACTACATAATAAGCTATATGACGACCTGTAGCATCAACTTCAACGCCATTTTTAATTTTATTTTTATTTCGCCTTAAAAATCAGAATTTTGTCTGTTCAATACCCTTATCTTCGTCCCTCACGGGAGGTCCTGCAGCGGGCAGAGTTTTAGCTCTAAATCTTTCGATATTTCTAAGCTCCGCCTTTTCAGCGGGAACGGCCGCCGCTACAATGCTGCCCTTTTTAGACGTCATAATGCTTACGCCCTGTGTCGAGCGGGTCGTTTTAAGCGGAATTCTCGCGGTATTTACCGTAATTGCTCTCGCCTTGTCCGAAAACAGTACGATGTCCCTCTCCTCCCCCGCAGCCAGATAAAACATATTAACAAGCGGCGACTTAACAGAAAATGCACTCGTAAGCTTCTTGCGGTTAGTTTTTGTCTCGTATGCTTTAAGCGGCACGCGGGCAACTTTTCCATTCTCAAAGCAGAATACAATATTACCGCCAAAATCGTCGGTCACAATCATTCCCTTTATGTTGTCCTTATCCCCTATTTCAACAAGATTTGGTATGAACTCACCAAGCTGACTCGCCTTACAATCGGGCACATCGTACGCTTTTATCTTGTACACGTCGCCTGTGCTTGAAAAGAACAAGAGCTCACTGCTGTTTTGACCGTCTATCTCGGCAATAATTGAGTCATCCTCTTTCAGCCGCTGCTCTCCGCTGGAGCGCAGTGAAACAAGCGATATTTTCTTAAGATACCCCTCATAGGTTCTGAAAAACTTCACTCCGTAATTTACTATCTCATCCTCTGGCGCAGCCCCAACAACCTCATCTGCGCTTATTAACGTCGTTTTTCTGTCGCTGCCGTATTTCTTTGAAACCTGCTTTAATTGCTTTTCAATAATCTTGTTTATCTTCGCCTTGCTCTTTACCGTCGCTTCTAATTTTTCAAGCTCACTCTTTAAATCCTCAATTTCCGCCGTTCGCTTTAAAATATAATCCTTATTTAAATTGCGCAGCTTGATTTCCGCGACGAACTCAGCCTGCTCCTTTGTTATATCAAAACCCTTCATAAGGTTCGGTACAACCAAGCTGTCCTCCTCTGTCCCGCGCACAATCTTTATCGCTTTGTCGATATCGAGCAGGATTTTACTGAGACCTTCCAAAAGATGCAGTTTTTCACTCTTTTTGTTTATATCAAACAAAGTCGCACGCTTTATACAACTGCGTCTGAATCTCAGCCACTCACAAAGTATATCCGAAACGCCGAGCACCATAGGCGACCCCTCAACAAGAATGTTAAAGTTGCAGCCAAAGCTGTCCTGAAGCGTCGTCTGCTTAAAGAGCTTCGCCATAAGCTTGTCCGGGTCGGTGCCGCGCTTTAAGTCAATCGTAATTTTAAGACCTTTAAGGTCGGTCTCATCACGTATATCAGATATCTCACGGATTTTATTCGCTTTGACCAAATCAACGATTTTGTCAATTATTACCTCAACGTTTGTAGTATACGGTATCTCATATATGTCGATACAATTCTGCTTTTTATCATAATTATATTTTGCCCTGATTTTCATCGAGCCTCGACCTGTACGGTAAATCTCCTTAATCTCCGCCTTATCATAGAGCAGCTCTCCGCCGGTCGGAAAGTCGGGCGCAGGCATAATTTCCGTAATATCCGCCTCTGGGTCGTGCATAACCGCAATTGCTGCATCGCACAGCTCACGCAGATTAAAACTGCAAATATTAGATGCCATACCGACAGCAATACCCATATTCGGATTTGCGAGAATATTCGGGAAGGTTGTTGGCAGCAGCGTAGGCTCCTTCATTGTACCGTCGTAGTTATCGACAAAGTCAATCGTATCCTTGTCCATATCGCAAAAGATTTCACTGCACACCTTTGCGAGCTTTACCTCGGTATATCTCGCCGCAGCGTACGCCATATCGCGCGAGTATACGCGTCCGAAGTTACCCTTCGACTGCACAAGCGGCAAAAGCAGCGCGCCGTTACCCTCGGTAAGACGCACCATAGTCTCATAAATTGCCGCGTCACCGTGAGGGTTTAACTTCATCGTCTGACCGACAACGTTAGCCGACTTAGTAAGATTTCCGTTTAGCAGTCCCATTTTATACATCGTATAAAGCAGTTTTCTGTGTGACGGCTTGAGACCGTCAATCTCGGGGATAGCACGGGAAATAATTACGCTCATCGCATACGGCATAAAATTCTCTTCAAGCGTATCCGTAATCTGTTGTTCCTGTATAATCGGTTTCTTCATAAAATTTCTTCCTCTTTACTTTATGTGCGCCGAAAAAGCGCTCCGTTTTACATCAAATCGGCCATTTCAATATATTTGTGACCGTCGTTTGCAATATGTTCCTTTCTGCCATTCAAATTATCGCCGAGAAGCAAATCAAAAACCTGTCTTGTCTTTTCGGCATCTTCAGGCATAACCTTAATTAACCTTCTCGTCTCGGGATTCATCGTTGTGCGCCACATCATATCGGGCTGATTTTCACCGAGTCCTTTACTGCGCTGAATTGTGTATTTCTTTTCGCCGATTTTGCTTATGATATCGGCTTTTTCCTGCTCATTAAAGGCAAAATATGTGTTCTTTCCCGAGTTTATCTCATAGAGCGGCGACTCCGCAATATATACGTATCCCTTATCAATAAGGGTCGGAACAAGCCGATAAAGCATAGTTAAAAGCTCCGTCCTGATATGATATCCGTCAACGTCCGCATCTGTACAGATTATAATTTTGTTCCAGCGCAAATTATTTATGTCAAACGAATTTAAGTTCTTGTTATGCTTTGTATTTATCTCTACACCGCATCCGAGCACACGCAATAAGTCAACAATTACGTCGCTGCTGAAAATTCTGTTATATTCTGCCTTTAAGCAGTTAAGGATTTTACCGCGTATCGGAATAATAGCCTGAAACTCGCTGTCACGCCCGAGTTTGCAGGCGCCGAGCGCAGAATCACCCTCCACAATATATACCTCTCGGCGTGTAACGTCCTTACTGCGGCAGTCAACAAACTTCTTCACGCGGTTTGCAACATCAAGATTACCGCCGAGCTTTTTCTTAACGTTAACGCGCGTCTTTTCGGCCGTTTCGCGGCTGCGCTTGTTAACAAGCGCCTGATTTGATATCTTATCCGCATCAACCTTATTTTCAATAAAGTATATTCCGAGTTGCTCACGCAGGAACTCTGTCATAGCATCCTGAATAAACTTGTTGTTTATCGCCTTTTTTGTCTGATTTTCATAACTCGTCATAGTGGAATACGAGTTTGACACAAGAACAAGACTGTCCTGAACATCAGAATACTGTATTTTGCTCTCGCTCTTGTTGTACTTGTTATTGTCCTTTAAGTATCTGTCAATCGCGTACACAAACGCGTTGCGCACCGCCTTATCCGGCGAGCCGCCATACTCCAAAAAGCTCGAATTGTGATAATACTCGGTTGTGCTGAACTCATTGTCAAAGCAAAACGCAAAGCTCATTTTAAGCTTGTATTCAGGCAAATCATCTCTATCGCGACCCTGACGCTCCGCCTCAATATAATGAACGGATGAAAACTCCTTACCGTCCGTAAGCTCTTTGACATAATCGACAATTCCGTTTTCATAGTAAAATTCTTCAGTCTCAAACTCACCACGCTTTATTTCTGTCTTTAATATGAACTTGATGCCCGAGTTTACAACCGCTTGCTTTTTGAGCACGTCCCTATAATACTCAACCGGAATATTTATGTCGGTGAACACCTTTATATCAGGCCTCCAACGAATTTTCGAGCCGGTATGACGATGACGGAATTCGGTCTTTTTAAGTCCGCCGACATTCTTGCCCTTTTCGAAATGCAGCTCGTACTTAAAACCATCGCGCAGGATTACCGCATCCATATACTCCGAACTATACTGTGTCGCACAGGTACCGAGACCGTTAAGTCCTAAGCTGTACTCATAGTCACCGCCGGAATTGTTCTTGTACTTACCGCCGGCGTATAATTCACAAAACACCAACTCCCAGTTATACTTTTTCTCGCGCTCGTTATAGTCGACGGGGATGCCTCGGCCAAAGTCCTCAACTTCGATAGAATTATCAATAAATCTTGTTATAATTATCTCATTGCCAAATCCCTCACGCGCCTCATCGATGGAGTTCGACAAAATCTCGAACATCGAGTGTTCACAACCTTCAATCCCCTTCGAACCGAACATAACCTCAGGTCTTTTTCTTACTCTGTCAGCACCTTTAAGCTGAGTTATACTTTCATTACCGTATTTCTTCGCACACATCTTAATCCCTCCGGTTTTCACGAATTCCTTCAAAGACAGTCGCCGCATTGTTATGCTCCAACCTCTTGTTCGAGTCGTTTTCCTCTCTCGGATATAAGGTTCTGCGCAGAACATACAGCGTATCGTCCGGATATCCGATTATCTCCTTCAGCTCCGGTCTGTCCGCCATATTAAATTCTTCTTCAAAACACTCTGCGTTATCGCCGCTCATAAGCATATCGCGGTATGCGCGGTCACAGATAAACAGCATAGTATCACTGCTTTCAAGCTCACTCATAAGCCGCGTCTCTGCGGCAACGTAATCATCGCCGCCCATATCTATAACCGCCTGTATAGGCGTTAATGATATTATAATCCTGCCATCATCGTTTATATCCGTCGCGTACTGTGCAAGCTCACTTTTAAGCTTATCCACACTCTCCTCGGATATACCGCTCTCGGAATAATACCCGACAACCAAATCATAAGACGGCATAGCCGTAATTTCATATATAGTAATGGCTATAACGATAACCGCCGCTACCGCCGAAATAACCCACCACTTTTTGTAATACCAAAAATTGCTGAGCCGCTCCTTAAACGGAAGCTCCTTAGTCATTTTCTTAGCCTCTCTCGCATCTTTGTCCATATGTGCCACCTCACACAAATAATCTAAATCTAAAAAAACCATATTTTTTATTGTATCATATTCACATACGAAAATCAAGCTTTTTGCATCAGATTAACTTGCGTATTTTGTCTTCTCTCCTCATTTCTTTCCGGCTTATCCGCATACATACGCTCGTCTGCAATATACATCAGCCCTTGATAATCTTCGGATTCGATCGGATATACAGCCATACCCACAGAGAATTTTATAAGAATCTCCGTCAAAGCGTCAAGCTCCATATCATCCTTAGCATAATACAACTCGACAGCATTCCCGCTGTCATATTCTCGAATGATACTACACGGCATATATATACGTCTTGTATTTTTGAAAAACAAGCACAGGGTTAATAGTGAAAAAAGGTACTTTTGGACGGAGATACCAAATCTATTTACATCAATGATGAGGGAAATTCAAGAGAAGATGTGAATTTTGATTCTCAGGGATATGAAAAATCAGACAAGGGCATTTATTAATCAAGGTTCTCTCACAATTAAGCAACCAAACAAAGCACAACAAGTAATTACGACAGGAGGTACATTATGTATTTAAAAATCAAAAACGATAAGGTATTAACCTCAAAGTAATTGGTAGACAGGCTTACTGTACTATCTTCTCCGCTGTTGTATGTGAGGCAGTACAGGAGATAATGAACGCACTCAGAGCTAAGGCTCCTTCGTTTACAAGCGAAGTAATTGTAGGCGTATAAAGTTTAGGCGAGTTTGTCGAAAGACAGCTCGCTTTCTTTTTCTGCTTATCAAATGCGGGTTTTATACATATAAAAAGAAAAGGCAGACCGGTGATTAAACCAATCTGCCTAATTCCATATAATGTGGTTAAATGCTTACGTCCAATGTCATACCAACCCTTTTCTCATTTGTCGTAAAAGTGTCGTAAAACAATCTATTTTAATGATATAATATATTGTGGCACAACGCTTTACTGTTCAATCGGTTTCATTGTGGGGATGTGGATTGTTGATTATACATAAGGTGTTATAACTCCTTAAATCTCCACAGATAAGCGCATCTTTTTAACTTCTCATTTTATAATTTCTTATAAATTTTTATGTTTTACCCATCAAAATGGTTAAAATAATGGGTACAAATTTGCTAACTGATTTTGATTTTTCCTTCAAGATTAGCAAAGCTTTTAATTTTCTTTTCCTTTGACGCTTCATTGTAGATATTCATCGTTGTTGATATATCGGCGTGTCCCATGATTTCCTGAATAATTTTTAAATTTGTTTCATTCTCACAAAAGCGGGTACAAAAGGTATGTCTGAGATTATGCACCGAAAAATGCGGCAATAGCTCCGGCTCTCTTTGCTCTTTGTTTGCCTGTATTGTTTCCTCTTGGTTATAATCCCTGCTGATACGCTCTATCGCTCTGTTGATGGAATGAGCATTAAGACATTCACCAAACCTATTTTTAAAAATTAAACCGCTGTATCCGTCAATTACTGTTTGATTAAAGCCTGTCTGCATTTGAGTTACTCTCTCTTGCAGTAATGCTTTTTTGACTTCTGAGAGCATTGGAATTATTCTGATACCTGCCTTTGATTTTGGCGTGGTAATGTGGTACTCACATTTTCCGTTACCATGTTGTCAATAAATCAAATTGTGGTTAATTGAAATTATATTTTCGTTAAAATCACAATCTTCCCATCGTAAACCGACAATTTCACCAACTCGACAGCCTGTTCCAAGTAAAACAGTAAATACCGTCAACCAATGCTGATATTTCCGGTTGTTTGAAATATAACTGATAAAAGCCGTCTGCTGATTTTCCGTCAATGCGTGTCTTTTCGGCTTTTCCCAATCGTGACTCTTTTTTATTTCCACCATAACTCCGTCTGTCGGATTTATGCGAATTAGTCCATCACGAACAGCGGTTGTAAAAATCGGATGCAGAATTGTATGTATAATTTCCATACTGTTCGGTTTAAATCCAATGTCCTTTATAAGATGAATATAGAATCTTTTAATATCACTGTATCTTATGGACGCAATATCTTTATATCCTAAATCCTCATACACGTATTTTTTATACATATACTTATAATTTGTCCTTGTCGATTGCTTGAGTTCATACTTACTTTCAATATATGTATCAAAAAAGTTATTAAGTGTTGTCTTATATGCGGAAAAAGTATTCAAACCATCTTCTAAATCCCGCCTGATTTCTTTTTCAAGCTCACGCAATGATTTTAACATCTTTTTGCCAACCGGCATTTTATCCGTTTCGACAAGCCTCCAGCTATAAACGCTATGAGTGTCGCCTTTTATATCTTTATAACGATATTAGTATCTACCGTCCTCTCTTTGACGTTCTCCCTGACGAAGGATTCTGCCTTTATTATCTCGTTTTTTATCTGACATAGTGACTCCTTTCTAAAAAAAAACCACTATATGACATTCATAGTATAACATAAGCAGGCTCTTTTTTCAAGTAAATATTAAATTGCGTTGATTTTGTCGATATAGTTTTCAAATTTTTGCGTTTAATCTGCGGTCTGTTTCCGTTCCATAGTATAAAATCTGCGTCTTGATTTTCACTGATGATTTTTCTCAGCTTGTTTTCACCTATTCGGAAATAAACTGCCGCTTCCTCTACTGAAAGCGTATATCGTTCACAAATTGCAATTTTCAGCTTGTTGTCTGACATTTGACGCACTTCCTTTATTTATTGAAAACAGTCTTTTCATCAAACAGAAAGCCTTGAAATATCGTCTTGTCGTGGGTTATAAACAACCCCTGTGAATCCTTCGGAATATTGTCAGCGGCTTCGGTGTTGTCGAGGATAATCTGCGACAGCACATTATCAGCTCTGCCGCAAACTCGGTAATCGATATTATTTCTGATTTGCCCGGTAAGAATATTCGCGTCAGGTCGTTGAGTTGCCAGTATTAGATGTATTCCAAACGCTCTGCCTTGTCTTGCTATAACCGATAATTTACCCTCAATTCTTGTAACAATTTCTTTTGTTTCCTTTGATAATCCTGTTTTATCTAACACTTCTGCGACCTCATCACAAGCAAAAATTATTCGTTTGAGTTTGTTTCCATATATTTCATTATACTCTCCTATATTCGCACAGCCGCTTTCACGAAGAAGCGTTTTTCTGTTTTCTAATTCGTCAACAATTTTTATTAAAATATTTAAAAGACTGTTTTCATCAATTATTATTTTACATTTTGTATGCCATACGGGAGAAAAGTCAACTCCGCCCTTGAAATCAGCAATGTAAACCTCCGCACTCTTTTTCACGATCTGCATTAGTAAAAGTTTTAATAAAACGCTCTTTCCCGAACCGGTTGAACCGCCGAGAAGTATATGAGGAATTTTAGCGAGATTTACCGTAACCTTACCGAGCATACTTTGACCTAAAACAAGCTCAAAATCGGTATCGCTAAGATACTTGTCCTGCCAGTACATAAATTTCGGCAGTTTGCAATCACCTGAAACGGTATGTAAAATCATACGCTTTTTGTTTTTGCCCTCCTCAATATTGATGATGTAAACATCAAGCGAGGTTTCAATCTTTTCTTTCTTGTCCTCCCATTCAGTGCGAGAAATACCATTCGGAATAAATTCCAGTATGACAATTCCTCTTTCTTTTCCCTTACGCTTACTCAAAAGCAGCGGAGCTTCACCCGCATGATTTGTCAGACCGATTCGCCATAAATTTTCGTTTATTCCCGTTGTACCCTGCGGCATACCCAAAAACATAAGCAAAAACGGTGTCGCTGTAATAATCAGCATCGGATATAATAATCGCCATGATGCCATATAAATAACATCAAAAACATCTGCGTTCTGATTGCTTCTGCTTAAAATATATAAACCTAAGCAAATGACGATTATCGCATAAACAACCGCAATTATTCTTGCATATCTATCAGTGACAATATTTTTAAGACCTTTTCCCATTCTTAAAAAATTATATTTTAATTTCGTTTTCTGCTGTAATGTATATCTTTCCTGTGTGTTCATAGCAAAGCCTCTCTTTCAATGTTACTTCCGTCTTGCCTGTATTCAATAACCTTGTGTATTCGTCTTAAAAACGCTCTCCAAGTCTCGGGGCGATATATCTGCACATCCTTGTACTGCTCGTTAAGCGGTATATTTGATGTAATATAAATCGTTGAATAACAAGCGATTTTGTCGTTATACCTCGCAGGGAGGTATAGTGGGTAAATATCCAAGTAATTGAGCATATCCTCAATCGGTATTTGTGAATTAAATTCCTCAAATACCAATATATCCTGACCGAAATATCCGTCAAAGCTTATCCCTTTTCCCGTACGGTAATTTGTAATTCTGCAAATATCCGTTGCATTGTGTCTTTTATAAATTCCGCTTGTTTTGCCTGTTCCGCTCGCTCCGAATATGTATGTAACTGTCAATTCTCTGTTTTCGGTTGTGTATTTTTCAGATAACAGCGTTTGCCTGAGTATATCAATGTCTTTTATGCGAAAAGCAAATTCAGGCGAATCGTCAATGATTTCCGTGTTCTTTTTACCGTCCCTGACATTTTCAATGAGTCTGCTCATTTTAGGGCTATTTTCATCACGTTCTTTCGGCAGCTCGCCATATTCATAAAAACTGCCCTCTACACCCGTTTCCGCTTTATCATAATTTGCCCATTTACCGGATTTTTGTATATAATCACGGTTTTCCTTTGCGTTCCCATACGCTTTTTCAATATGAGCTATCGGAAATCGACCTTTCAGCGTGCTGAATTGTATCGGAGAATGTGAATATATGAAAATATGCGTATGAAATGTTCCTGTTGTTGCTATTTCATCTGCTATGCAGAAGTAATCAGGAAAAAATCTCATCAATATGTTACAAATCCGGTTATGGTCAAATCCGCAGTCAAGCGGATTATTGATTACCAATGTCCACTTGCGTGATTGTGAATTGTTCATCTAATCAGCTCACTTTCTGCTACATGCTACATCTAAGCCATAAGGGTAATACTAACCCTTATGGCTTAGGTGCGGCACGACCGATGTTTTTTGAGGAAAACCTCTGCCGCGCCGCATAGCCTTAACCCTTATTATTAGCCAATGTTATACATGTGGCTTTTGCACCGACATTAGGCTGACCATTCAGCCAATAGATAAAAACCTCAAGACCTGTGAAATGCACTTCTGCATATCCGTCAGGCTTTTCAATAAGTTGCTTTCCGTCAATCTTAACATTGATTTTGTCCAAGTTGTTATCAGGCATTGCAACTGTATAGCGGTAGCCCGTAATATTTTCCGTGCGCCTGTTGTCCCTGTACTCGTGCACCGGCGCAATGTCCACAAGCAAGAGCTTATTACCTAAGCTTTTGGGGTCAATAATTAAATCTGTGATAGTCATAGTAAAAATCTCCTTTATTAAAATATTAGCAAATCGATTTACAAGTATATGATAGCACATTTATTTCTATTGACCTAACTTTGCGAAATTACAGAAAAAGCTGATAGAATTGAGCCTTTACAAATCTTAATTGTAAAAAATCGCTTAAAACCTTATACTATTGTAATTTGGCAAATTACAAACATTTTAAAAAAATTGCCATATATGAAAAATATCCATATACGGCAATAAAATACTGTCTGCTCCTTTATTGATATAATTGACTTCCTAATAAGTCATTTTCTTTAAATCCCCATTCTTTTAATTTATTATTTCATTCCGTTATATCCCACTCTCGTGAATTTTCCAATAAAATTGAATATGCGAAATCCAACTTTTTTGTTCTGACAAGAACATATCCTGCTAATTGCAATAAATACTCTGCGTCAAATACATTCAACTTTAATCCCACACAAATTGACACAACAATTCTCAGTGATGGTTTATATTCCTCTTTTTTTATATTACTGTATATATTTCTATTTAACTCCGTTGCATTACAAAAACTTGCAGCATTATAATGTTTATTTTTTAAAATGTTCTCCATTTTTTGTTTAAAGGTTTCTTGCGTGGATAATGTATTATATAAATTTTCAAACGCATCCTGCGTTAAAATTTTATAATTATCCATTATACCTTTTAATTTATTTGATTTTGTGATTGGAGGTGTTTGATAAAATAAATGTGTTAATACCGTATGCTAATATGTAATTATTAAAATAGTCTGATATTACAAAAAACATAAGCAACACCTCCTCTCTGAAAATATACTCCAACCGCAAAACCATTGACTTATTTTTAGGTGCAAAAAAGCACCGTCAATTTCTGACCGTGCTTAATACACTTTATTATTCTCCATTCAATTTCATCTGCAAAAGGACATAAAACTCCCTTTGATTGAACTCCTTGAAAAAATTTTCGCTTATAGCGCCTAATACACTTTTACCTTAATAAAGGTACTGATACTTTTTGTTTGTCTAAATTTATTTTACTTCATATAATTTGAATATATAATATCATAGCTGGATAAAAATGTCAAATTACATTTATGTTACAAACTTCATAAATATATCGATTTCTACAGCAAAACATTCCAACTGTTAAATAAATACTTCTATAAGTTTCCATATATTGCGATTTGTAACATCCTCACACCAAACCGTATTTGATAAATATAATTGCGTTCCAATGGCGCGCACAAATCCCCATTTTAAATCAGGGTTTCTTTCACTGTATTCTTTCAAGGCATTAAATTTATGTTCTGCATATCTATCTATATTGTTTGAATCACCGTTAGCGTCCATACCGCCTTTAGCTTCGATAATCCAAATTTCTCCATTTTGAAGCTGAATAATATAATCCGGATAAAAATGGTTTCTTCTAAAACCTCTTCTGTAAACAAGGCTGAAGTATTCATCACCTTTATCTCCGTTTTTGTAGCACCATTTTACACTATTATAAGTTTCACACCAATGTTCGAAGATTATTTCTGTGTATGTTCTATTCGGTTGAATTAGGATATTATTACCATAATTCTCAAATACATTTCTGTTAAAAACAGTTGTACTCTCTATCTTCTTATGTTGTTTATAATACTGATATGACGGAATACCCCAATCCGAAGTTATAATGTCGGTTTCCTCAATCTCTGCAAAGTAAGTTTGGTCTATTTTAGAAAAAACTTCTATTAAACGGTCTCTGTTATTTACAAGAAATGCATTGTACTCCTTAAGATTGAGAACATCAAGTAATTTGTTCTCAAGTTCAAATTCTTTTTCTTCTTCTGACAGAAATGATATTTGCATATCCATAGGTCCAAATAATACTCTAAGGGCATTGTTTGAAATATTTTCATCAATATTAATCGCTCTTGCAATTCGTCTTTTTGCATCTCGGATAATAAAACCGTCATCATGGTTGTTAATCTGATGTTCTCCGCTGAATATATTATTTAATTTGAGCATATCGTGCGTTGTCCTTGCAACACCTTCAATCGCTTCCGTTCTCAGCATTGTACCAAAAACATATCCCTTTGTCTTTGTCATCTCTGCTTTATCCAGTTTCCCATCTTGGTCTACATCACATTCTTCCAACATTCTTTTTTTAACCACATTAACAACAGCTTGTGGATTTACTGCAAAGCGGTCACTACCGTTTAGTGCTTCTTTTTGAAGTACAATGGAAGGAGCATCAACCTTTCTCTTATACTGGTAAGTATAAAAAGAATCACTGATGCTGCTTGTTAAGCCTTCGCTAAATTCGCTATCTAATGTGTATAGATAGCAATTATCAATTAAATCACAATCATAGTGCTTGCGTTCCGGCATTCTGCGAATTCTACCAACCGTCTGAATGTTAAATCGTTCTGTTCCGCCCTCTCGCAGTTTAATAAGAATTTTTGCACGAGGACAATCCCATCCCGTTGCAATGGCTTGCTTAAATAGCAAAAATGAATACTCGCCATCTAGCTTTTTAATTTCTTCGGGATTATCAGGATGATCTCCGCTGAACCAAGATGCAACTAAACCAGAATTTTCAGAATATCCTAAATCGTCAAGTGCTCGTTTCACACGAGTAATCCATTCTTCGGAACCATTGGGAAACTGTATCAGAACTAAAGGTCTTATTTTTAATCCTCTGCGGTCATACTCAGCCTGTATTTCTTTACGTTTACTATCTGCTAAATCTATAAGCAACAAGTCATCATCAAGTTTATTATTTTCTTCAATTGCTTTTGAAACGCCTTCATTAACAGAAATACCAGTAGCGATTAATCCAGCACCGATAACCTCGCCATCAGTAATTATTTCGTTATGATCGCCCTTACTTATTGGTGTTGCAGAAATACGTAGCACATGAACAGGCTGAATATTTCCAATATACTCATTGGCAGTATCTTTGTATTTGTGTTCCTCATCAATAATCATGAAAATATCAATTCCGATGTTATGGCACGCCAAAACTTTTGCCATAAGGTCTCTATGCTCACCCTCACGCAACACTACATTTGATTTTT
The DNA here is from genome assembly GCA_900542675.1 of uncultured Eubacteriales bacterium. Classification (GTDB taxonomy): domain Bacteria; phylum Bacillota; class Clostridia; order Monoglobales; family Monoglobaceae; genus Monoglobus. The sequence continues at coordinate 13,962 of UQOT01000027.1, forward strand.
TATTAATCTTGTCCCAGTTTATGAAAAACACTTGTCCTCTTGGGTCAGGTTCAGTAATAAATGAATATACATCGCCATAAGGAATTCCTGATGTAAACTCCTTAAAGCTATCTTCCGACTGTTTGTGTAGACCACCGGCTCCTGGACAAAGCCACAAAAACACCGTATTTGGATTTTCGTCTAAATAGTCATCTATAAATTTACAAACCATAACTGTTTTTCCTGCACCTGTAGGAGCAGAAAGTACAATTTCTTCATGGTCAGCACATTTATGTAGTAAATTTTCCTCGTGTTTTATTTGAAATGTCTTTAAACTTCCAATAAACATTATTCAGCCGCCTCCCTTAACTCTCTGCCGAAAAATTCTTTAGGAATATATTTAAAGCCTTTTGCTTTAAGCAGCTTTATTTCTTCGGCATTTAATATCATATTTTGATTAAGCCAGATATTTTCTATTTTTTCATATATAGCTTTATTAAGAATTGTTTGTTTAAAATTATCTTTGCTAAGAAGCAAAACATTTTTTACACCATCTATCTCATATCCGTTTTGTAGCTCAATCATTTCCTTGATGTGTAAACATAATACATTGCTTAATAAATATTCTTCAGGTTTTCTTGGCGTCCAATCACATTTTAAGTATTTTACATTAGCAATAAATCCCTCTGCCATCGGAATTTCTTTCTCTCCAGTTGTTATATAATTACCTTTTATCGAATTCCCATTAATATCCCTGCCCTCAATGCTACACAAAGTTCGAGGATATGTAACATATTTAGCAATGCCAAGAGCTTCCCATTTAGCGTCTCCTTGCTTGTAGCCTTGTTTAATCAATTCTTTTGCTTCAGATTCAGAAACTTCATTATTAGTAACCATAATACAACGTCGATTACCGCCATACTCTTTATTTAACAAGTTGACAGCGTGCATTGTTGTTCCACTCCCTGCAAAAAAGTCAACAATTATGGCATTTGGTTTGTTAATTAAGAAGAATCTCAAAGCATCATGTACGGCATAAAGAGATTTTGGAAAAGAAAATCTTTTACCTATAAACTTTTTAAGAAGTTTACTTCCAAACTCTGTGGCATCATGAGTACGTATCCACCATTGATTACTTGGAATAAATTCCTTTACATAGTCTTCATCATCAAATATCAAAGAGCCATCCTCGGATTTCCCAATTACTTTTATTTGCCCACTTTCAACCTTTTTTTGCCATCCTTCTGATATATATCGTAATGTTGCTTCACTTCTAGTTTGTGTACTTATACGAACATAACCTTTTTGCTGAATTTCTAAATACTTATCACGTGAATATTGCCATCGTCCTTCGGTTCCATCGCTATGTATAGGAAAAATTGCAATTTGACCTTCAGGGACTACAACGCTATTTCTATCAACATCTAATGGTAATACTTCACCAACACCACAAAAATGTTTTTTGTCAGCAGTGATGAATATAGGATAGAAGCATCCTGGGGAATCATTTCTCAATGAACCAGTCCCGCTACGCATTAAACTTCCCCATCTCACTTTAGCTGTTGTTGATGTCCTGACATTTCCAATCCATTCATCACTCAACGGTAATTTAGATGCAGCACTTTTACCTATTCGTATAAAAAACAAATACTCATTAACTCGAAAAAATTCATCACGAGCAACACCTTTTGCATTTATTACACTGCTTACCATTTGAATATTTGCCGTTGGAAATAATTCTTCTAACAAACAACCTAATCTCAAATATTCTTTTTCATCAATAGTACAAATTAAAACAGAGTCTTCTGGATTAAGTAAATGTTTTGCAAGTTGCAAACGATTTTTCATCATGGATAGCCATTTACTGTGTCTATACACATCATTACTATCTACATAATCATTATTATATTTCCAATCTCGAGCACCGGTATTATACGGCGGGTCTATATAGATACAATCAACCTTGCCACGATGTGTTTTTTCAAGAAGATAAAGTGCTTGCAAGTTATCTCCCTCAATTATAAAATTATATGGCAAAGATGGGTCCTTACAAATCTTTCTTTCAGGATCTTCGCAAAATACAGGAATATTTTCTTCAAGCATTTCATCAACTTGTTCCGTATGTTCTTCCCAAACAAGACCATATTTTTTATCTCGTATATGATTTTCTATTTCATTAAAAGCACGAATTGATTCATCATCATTGTGCTGCATCTTTAATTCTTCAAGAAAAGCGAGCATCCTGTCTCTTTTCATCTTTGCTATATTAGCCATGAAAATATCTCCTTTAATATACTTACTAATCGTTATAATACGAAACCATAAATAAAGCAATATGAATAATTAGAGATTCAGTGTATTTTCTCTATTATCGAAAAATACAACTATCAAACATAAGAAATGATTTTATTATACAACATACTTAATGATTGCCTAACTGTGACATTGAAAGAAGCAAGTCCCATATTTTCATAAAAATTATCTTGCTCAATTTTAAACAATCTATGAAAGTCATCCATAATACCGACATATACGGTTGCATCATAATTCAAAAAAATAGGATTATATTTAAATTGATCTCCTGTAATATCTATAATAATATCGTCTTTAGTTAATAGCCATTCGTGTGATTGTATTTCATTCTCATCTCTATATGTACCATAAAATTCATATGTCCGAATATCATTTTCTAATAAAAACTGAGCCAATAATCCACTGGCAACAGTACAGCACCCACATGGAAATCGGCATAAAGTAGAGTTATTGTTAAAATCCCCCAAATCCTTAGCAATATCCATAGCCTTTCTAAATTGTTCAGCTAATTTTTTTATGTTTTTCATTTTAACACTCCATTGTTTTCTTATGCGTAAAATTACCCCGCCTTTAAAATTGAATAGACGGGGTGTCATATAGTCGATTCTTTAAAATGGGTAAAATGTGGGTAAATTTAAAGCTACACACGCTTAAACCCCTTATTTTATGCCGTTTATTTGTCTATCGGCTTCATTGTGGGGAAGAGCAAAACGTCGCGGATGGAGCTGCTGTCGGTTAGGAGCATCACGAGGCGGTCTATGCCTATGCCGAGGCCGCCTGTCGGTGGGAGGCCGTATTCAAGAGCATTTACGTAATCCTCGTCCATCATATTTGCTTCGTCATCGCCCTGTTCTCTTTTTTCAACTTGCTTTCTGAAGCGCTCCGCCTGGTCTATCGGATCGTTAAGCTCCGAAAATGCGTTGCCGAACTCGCGGCGCGTGATGAATATTTCAAAACGCTCTGTAAAGTCCGGGTTGTCAGCGTAACGCTTGGCAAGCGGAGAAATTTCAACCGGATACTCATAGATAAACGTCGGCTGAACAAGCTGTTCTTCGACCTTCTCCTCAAACGCAAGGCTGATTATCTCTCCGCGGCTGAGCTTCGGTGCATCCTCGTCAAACTCAATGCCTATCGACTTTGCGAGTTCCTCAGCCTCTTCCGCTGTTTTGGTCGCTGCAAAATCTGCGCCGCTGTATTTCTTAATAGACTCCAGCATAGTCATTCTCGCCCACGGCTCGCCTAAATTCACAGTCTCACCCTGATACGTAATGGTTGTTGTTCCGAGCACTTCCTGTGCCACACTTTTAATTAAATCCTCGGTCAAATCCATCATATCGTGATAATCCGAGTATGCCTGATAAATCTCAATCGATGTAAACTCAGGGTTGTGCTTTACGTCCATACCCTCGTTTCTGAAAAGACGTCCCATCTCATAGACTTTCTCAAAACCGCCTACAATAAGACGCTTTAAATAAAGCTCGGGTGCAATTCTTAAGTACATATCAATATCAAGAGTATTATGGTGCGTAATAAACGGTCTTGCTGCCGCTCCGCCCGGTATCGTATTAAGAATAGGCGTTTCAACCTCCATATAATCCCTGCTGTCAAGATAATTACGGATGGCGCGTATTATACGGCTTCTGAGCTCAAATGTACGCTTAACCTCAGGGTTCATAATGAGATCGACATAACGCTGTCTGTAGCGAAGGTCGGTGTTTGTAAGACCGTGATACTTCTCCGGAAGCGGACGCAGTGACTTTGAAAGCAAAGTCACCTTTGACGCCCTTATCGAAATCTCACCCTTCTGAGTGGTGAAAACTTCACCGGTCACGCCGACAATATCACCGATATCATATCTCTTATATACCTTGTATTCATCATCGCCGAGTTCGTCACGCTTTACGCAGAGCTGGATTTTTTCGGTTTTGTCGATTAAATCCGCAAACGACATCTTGCCCATCACACGCTTTGACATAAGGCGACCCGCAACGGTAACGATTTTACCCTCGTATTCACTGTAATTATTCTTAATATCGCCCGCCATATTCTTACGGTCGAATTTTGTTATCTCAAAAGGATCGGCTCCCGACTCGCGAAGCTCCGTAAGCTTGCCGCGTCTTATCTTTAATACTTCGTTTAAATCCTTTTCTGTATTGCTGTTTGCTTGTCCTTTGTTATCGCTCATATTTATCCTGTACCCTCCAAAAACATCGGCCGAATTACGAAATCTTTAAAATTTTGTACTGAATGATACCCATAGGCGCATCGACGTCCACAGTCTCGCCCTCGCCCTTGCCGAGCAGAGCCTTGCCGAGCGGCGACTCATCCGAAAGCTTACCCTCATCGGGATCAGCCTCAGTCGAACCGACAATTTTATATTCCAAATCCTCATCAAATTCTATATCGTGCAGAACAACTGTCGCGCCAAGACCAACTTTTGACGTGTCACGCTCGCTTTCATCTATTACGACAGCGTTTTTGAGCATATTCTCAAGACTTACTATACGCGCCTCAACCTGTGCCTGTTCATTCTTCGCCTCGTCGTACTCAGAATTCTCCGACAAATCGCCGAAGCCAAGCGCAACCTTAATCTTCTCCGATACTTCCTTACGCTTTTTGGTCTTTAAATACTCGAGTTCCTCTTCAAGCTGCTGAAGGCCGCTTTCGGTGAGCTTAACTTCTTTGTTATCCATAGTATTTTACCTCCGTATATAATCCGCTGTGTTTAACTTTTTAATTATACTTGAAACAAACTTAATTGTCAATACTTTTATTAATCGCCGTGTCTATCTTAATTATACGAGCACCGACTGTCAAGCCTGTCATTTTTCCGTCCGCTCCGTAAAGCGTACCGTCAACGCAGACGTCACGTCCATATCTGACTTTTCCGCGGACAAAATCGATTATCACCGGATATCTGCAGCGCGACGCTTCCTCAATACTCATAACCATCACGGGCAGTCCGTATCTTTCATACACATAGTCCGCAAACTCATTTGCAGACTCCGTACACTCGGTATAAACCGTAATATATCGAAACGCAGTACAAACAAGCGCCGAAAAGGTATTTCGCTCTCTCAGCTCATCGATGTTTCTGACTATAATTCCCGCGCCCTTTTCATAAGACGTGCTGCCCGCTATACTGAAAATATAGTTAAGAGCATACTTAACCGTCAAATCATCTATCGGCCGTTTTTTCGGTTCAATGCGCGGCACGGTGTTCTGCCGCTCCTCCTGTTTTAAAAATGCCTTTTTAACTCGGGCATACAGCCCCTTTATCTTTTGTGAGATGAACTTAAACAGGCTCATACCCACAATTCCCTTCAAAAAATTTACTGCTGCGTTTTAGCGTTATTAAGATACTCAACCGCCGCCTTGAGCTGCTCATCCTCAGAAAGCGCAAGCTTATCAAGCTCCGCATACTTTGAAAGCTCCATCGGCACATTCATATCCGGCTCAATTCCCACGCCGTGTATGCATACTCCGCTCGGCGTATAGTAACTCGCCGTTGTGACCGAAACCACGGAACCATCCATTTCAAACACTGTCTGAACTATTCCCTTGCCATAGCTCTTTTCTCCTATTACATACGCAAGTCCGTAGTCTTTAAGCGCCCCTGTTAAAATTTCACTTGCCGAAGCTGAGCCCTGATTTATAAGAACTGCAACCGATATATACCGCTGCTTGCCCTTTGATTTATAATCCTCACGGTTTCCGTTTTTATCCATCGTATAAACGACCGTGTCGCCCGACTTCACAAAATTTGACGCAATTTCAACCGCAGACTCCATATATCCGCCCGGATTATTACGCAGGTCAATCACAAGCGAGTTTGCTCCGTCCTTGGTTAAAGTGTCGAGTGCCGCTTCAAAATCCCCCGCAGTAGTCTCGGTAAACTGCGATATCGAAACATATCCTACACGCGTTCCGTCAATAATACGGCTTTCAACCGTCTTTACGTCAATCTGACGCCTCACAATCGTCAAATCCACATATTCACCGCTCTCTGCCTTAAGAACCTGAATATCGACAGTTGTGCCGCTCTCGCCCTTCATTTTATTTACGGCTTCATTCATCTGCTCACCCGTATACGATTCTCCTGCAACCTTTAAGATTTTATCGCCGCTTACAAGTCCGGCTTCCTCCGCCGGAGTTCCTGAAATTGCAGACACAACAGTAATTGTGTTGTCCTCCGTATTATTTTCAATATAAACTCCTATGCCCTCGAAGCTGCCGCTGACGTCTTCCATATACTCCTCAGCATCATCACCGTAGATATAGTTTGTGTAAACATCGCCCGTTCCCTGAGCAAATCCTTGGATTGCGCTGTTTGCATATTCTGACGCCGGGACTTCCTTATAATACATAGACTTTATTGTCTTGCTTATGACCGAAAATCTCATAAAATCAGCGTAATTCGTAAAGCCGAACGGATTTACGGCGCCAATAGCGACAACAGCCGTAACTATTATCAAAATAACCGAACATATAACCAAAACTGATTTTTTAATATACATACGATGCTCCTTATTTATATATTATAGTCGGGAATACAAAAATATTCCGATTAAATATGCGTTAAATAAACAACGACGCAACTATGCCGGAGCATATACCCAACAGAAAAATCGCCGCTATAACAATCGCCGTAACCTTCACAGTTTTATGCTTCATACTAAAAACCTCCGTCTGTAATATTTTAAGGCGGCAGCCTTTATAGCCTGCCGCCCGAAATGTTAAAGTCTTATCGCGTTTTAAAGTCTTGTCGGCTGAGACGACAGGTACTTGTTTACCATCATCGCAACCTTGAATATAATCGCATCGTCAAACTCACGAAGGTCGAGACCTGTCAGCTTCTTAATCTTATCAAGTCTGTAAACCAGCGTGTTTCTGTGTACAAACAGCTTTCGAGATGTCTCTGACACATTAAGATTATTCTCAAAGAATTTTTGAATTGTATATATAGTCTCACTGTCTAAAACGTTAATTGACTCCTTCTTAAATACCTCGTTTAAAAACAGCTCGCACAAAGTTGTCGGAAGCTGATAAATAAGTCTGCCGATTCCTAAGTTGTCATAACTGATTATATCCTTCTCAGTGTCGAACACCTTGCCGACCTCAAGTGCAATTCTCGTCTCTCTGTATGCCTGAGCGAGATCCTGAACCCGCTCCGCAACGGTCGAAATTCCAACAAGCGGAGTAATCATAGCCTCAGCGCCGAGTGTGTCGAATATACCCTGGGCGATATTCATAATCTCATCCTTACTCGGCTCTGCGCGAAATTCCTTGATGATAACCGCATCTCTTTCGTCAATTCTTATAACAAAGTCATTCGCCTTATCCGGGAACATATTGGTAAGTATATCAAGGTATCCCTGATCCGTCTCCTCCGAAACCCTTACAAGATATACGACTCTCGGACACTCGACGTTGATATGAAGCTCTTTGGTTCTGTATAAAATGTCACCCGGCAGAACATTGTCCAAAATAATATTCTTAACAAAGCTTGACTTGTCATACTTTTCATCGTAATACTGCTTAATCGTCAGGAAATTCATTGCAAGGAACGAGCAGGCGTTTCTGGCGATATCATCGTCGCCCTCGCAAAAAACGATATATTCACACTTGCTGAAAGTCTCAATCTTCTTATAACAAGCTCCGGCAACAGTTTTAACCTCGCCTACTGCTGAAAAAACAGTAAAAATATTATCAACGGTATTACCGATTTTGTCCTCGTCACTGCACGCGATTATTGTATCGCTGTCGTCAATAATACCCAAAGTTCTCTGAACTTCCTTTTTAAGTTGTACAAGCGTATTCTGAAATATTCGTCCTTGCACGTCGGACACCTCCCGCAAATTTCTGTGTTATTACACTAATACAATTAAGTAATTCTAAAATACAAAATTAATACCATTTGATATTATAACCTAAAAATTTTCAAATTGCAAGCGTTTTTGTGCGAAATTAACAAAAAAGTAATAAAATTTTTCAAAATTTATTATTCCCGCTTCGTGTGCCGATTTTATTAAAAATGCTGAAATTTTTATTGACGAATTGTAGTTTTTATAGTAAAATATACTTGTATATTTTATTTATGGAGGTAAAATCAAATGTTTAATAACATTCCCGAAGTTAAGCTGGGAATTATCGCAGTCAGCCGTGACTGTTTCCCGATTGATCTCAGCAAAAAGAGATGTGCTAAAGTTGTAGATGCATGTGCTGCGAAGAAGATTGACATCTACGCTGCAAAGACTGTGGTTGAGAATGAAAACGATATGTTAAACGCGGTCAAAGAGGTTAACGATGCCGGTGTTAACGCACTCGTTGTATTTCTTGGCAACTTTGGTCCCGAAGGCCCTGAGACATATATCTGCAAGAACTTTGACGGACCGTGTATGTATGTTGCGGCTGCCGAGGAAACTCAGGATGATTTAATTGACGGCAGAGGCGATGCTTACTGCGGCGTGCTCAACGCATCATATAACTTGGGACTTAAAAATCTTAAGGCATACATACCCGAATATCCTGTCGGCCTGCCC
>UQOT01000028.1 GCA_900542675.1 uncultured Eubacteriales bacterium
TTGTCTCAGATTTGCGACTTATTTATATTACCACCCTTTACCCTTTTTGTCAACACTTATTTTTAAAAATATTGTAATTCGTAAAAATGCACAGCTAACACTTTTTTAAGTAAAGTATTGGCTGTGCAATTTGTTGTACTTCGTGTCAACTAATAGTGCCGTTTTAGTTTTCCAATGCGTCATCTTCACTGCCGGACTCGCTTTTGTTTGTACTGCTGTTCGAGTTGCTTCCGCTGCCGCTCGATTCATTTGTTTCGCTATCTGTTCTTTCACTGTTTGAAGAACCTTCACTTTCGCTGTTATTGCTTTCGTCTGCTGCCGGTCTGCTGTCCTCATTTTTGCTGTTTTGCGAACTGTTATTCTTGTTCTCGGATGTACTGCTTGAATTCTCTTCTGTTCGGCTCTTTTCCTCATTCAAAGTATCTTCGTTCTCTACATTCTTCTTTGTATTCTCGTTCTTTACTGAGCTCTCACTTTCGCTTGAACTGCTCTTATCTGTCTTTTTAGGTGCGGGAGTTGACACGGAAGCAGGAGCATTTTCGTGATTGCCTATTGACTTAACCGCATTTGTTATACCGTTTACGCCAAGGTATATTAGTATTCCTGCCGCAATTCCTACAATGGCAAGCAAAATAATCTTTCCTGCCCATTTAAGTACGCTGTGATTTCCTTTCGAAGCCTTACTGTAGCGTGGCGCTCTCTTCCTATCGGCGGACGATGGTCTGCGTTCTGTGCGGCGATTCGTCTCGGCGTTCGGATTATAACGGTAGTACTGCCGTTTTTGCTCTGTTCTGTGTTCGGACGGCCGCTTAACATCTGCATTCGCTGACCTCTGCACTGCGCGGCTGTTCTCAAATCCCGGGGGCGCACTTTTCCGCACAGGTTTTGTGCGGCTCGGCATTACTATTGTCTCATCACTGTTATAAGCGCTGCCTTTTGGTTCGGCTGCGCCCGATGCCGGCATTTCGAGATTACTGCCGCAGTATCTGCATATTTTTTCATTATCGCCCACTTGCTTGCCGCAAAATTGACATATCATAATTTTGACCTCATCTTCATCATAATATTTACTCACTTAAGTATACCACATTTTAAGTTTTAGTCAATAGCGGTGATTTTCACTTTTTTATTATTTTGCGTTTATGTTATTGTATATAATTTCGGTTTATGGTACAATATCATAAAAAACCGATGGGAGAATTATTATGGCAAATAAAAGCTTTGAAGATTTTAAAAACAGAATTACCGAATACTATGCCGGAATAGAATACGCACCCGGAGCAATAGGCGAGATGTCAGAAACTATTGTTAACGTTTCGACAAAAATCACTCTTGAAATACTCAACCAGTATCATAAAGAGTTTATTGAAGGAAAATAAAAATTAATGGGGCTCACAAACGTGAACCCCATTATTATTACTTTAAATCCTTCATAGCCACGTGGTCCATATCATCGAAGGTCTGGTTTTCACCGACCATACCCCAGATGAAGGTGTAGTTTCTTGTACCTACGCCCGAATGGATTGACCAGCTCGGCGAAATAACCGCTTCTTCATTTCTCATAACAAGGTGTCTTGTCTCCTGCGGTTCTCCCATCATATGGAATACTACGTCATCCTCACCGAGTTCAAAATAGAGATATACCTCCATTCTTCTCTCGTGAGTGTGACACGGCATTGTATTCCAGTTGCTGCCCACATCAAGCGCGGTCATACCCATAACGAGCTGACAGCTCTGACATACCTCGGGGTGAATGTACTGATTGATAACTCTCTTGTTACACTCCTCAACACTGCCCAAGGGACGCTTGTTCGCCATCTCCATTGTAATTTTCACAGTCGGATATGTATGATGTGCGGGAGCCGAGTTCAGATAAAACTTAGCGGGCTTTGACGCGTCCTTACTCTTAAAAGACACATCTTTAATCCCCATACCCGCATACAGACCGTCCTTGTAATCAAGCTCGTATTCCTCGCCGTCCAAAATTACAACTCCGGGGCCGCCGATGTTGATAACGCCAAGCTCGCGGCGCTCAAGAAAATAATCTACGCCAAGCTCGTGACCCGCCTCAAGGCGGAGTGTCTCATTAACAGGGCAAACGCCGCCGACAATAATTCTGTCAACGTGACTGTAAACGAGTCTCACTTTATCCTTAGGAAACAAATCCTGAATAAGGTAGTCGTTTCTCATTCTGTCAGTGGTGTAATGCTTAGCATCATCCGGATGCCACGGGTTTCTGATTTCAATATCCATTTTCATTTTCCTCCTATATAATTTATCTCATTTAATATCCTAATTTTAACATATATTTCTAAGATATGCAAGGATTATAATATTAAAAAATAAAACAAAAAAACAGATGTACAAAAAATCAAGCATCTGTTTAACTTTGTTTTGTTCTTGGGAAGAAATCGAAAATTTTATATATTTATACTCCATTACTTGAGCTTACCGGTGACACTGATTTTATCTCTGCGGTTTTCTCTTCGCAATTATAATGTATCGTAGCGTTTAGAAGATCTTGATTTCCGGATCTAATTTCAATATTATTCCACTCCGCTTCACTTCCACCATAATATACGTTAATTAGGCTCAATCACAAAACGCATCATATCCTATGCTTGTTAAGCTGGGATAACTTTTGTCAAGGGGTAATTTGATATTTTTATGTTTTTATTAAAATTGAGCAATAAACTAATCCTCATATTATGCCGTTCCATAAGCCTGAAAGTGCAGATAGAATAAATTTCAAGTCGCGCATTGCATTGTATTGGTGTATATGATATCATTTAATATATATAAATAGAAATGAGGGAAAATATAATGTCAGATTGGAGTTCAAAACAATATATGAAATTCGGAAATCAACGCACGCAGCCGTCAATGGATTTAATTAGCCGCATTGCTGATATTAAACCACATCATATTTTAGATATAGGCTGCGGCCCGGGCAACAGTACTTATGCGCTTAAAAAGGTATTTGAGCAAGCAGAAATTATCGGAATTGATACATCAGTGGATATGCTTAAAATGGCAAGAGAAACATATCCGAGTATCCGTTTTGAACAGGGATATGTTCCAGATGACTTGAATAAACTTAACGAAAGTTTTGATTTAATATTCTCTAATGCTTGTATTCATTGGATACCTAATCAAGAATATTTAATCAGAGAAGTATTTGACAGACTTTCAGACGGTGGTACCTTTGCGGTACAAATTCCTTTGGTACAGGAAGCTCCGTTTTATAAATTATTGGAAAAACTAACCCAAACCACAAAATGGAATAAACTTGCCGATATTAAAAACTTTCATAGCTTACTGCCTGAACAATACTACGATTTATTTTCCTCGTTAAAATGTAGTTTTGAAATGTGGCAGACAAGCTATTATCATATTGTGGACAGTATGAATGGAATTATAGAATGGTATAAGGGCAGCGGTTTGCGTCCGTATCTTGACAGGCTTTCATCTTCCGAACAGGAAGAACTTATCAAAGACTTGCTTGACGGTCTGAAAGATTGTTATATCGAACAGGCAGACAAAAAGATTATTCTTAAAATGCCACGATTGTTTTTCATTTTGAAGAAATCTGAATAATCATTCGGATTTTTTTCTGTCTATGGTAACATATCCGCATTTTCAATCATATAATCAATAAAATATTTGCTTGCAATCGGTAAACTGTTTTTATCCTTATACCCGATTGCAAGCGTTCTTTTTATCGGCGGGTTTGTGGGTTTCATCACAATATTGTAATTTGTGCGTCTTAAAACAAGCTTGGCAAGTATGCTCACGCCTAACCCTGCTTCCACCATTGTCATAATTGCGTAATCATCGTGAATTGTGTACTTTATATTCGGTTTTATACCACAGCTTTCAAATGCTTTCAGCGGCTCACTGTAATGTCCCTCCTCCATTAAAATATACGGCTCGTCTGCAAGTTTTTCAAGCGGTATGGCATCTAATTCCGCTAACGGGTGATTTTCAGGAAGAATTACAAGCATTTCACCGTCTTTGACTATTTTTGTTTCCATATCTCGTACAGCGGGCGGTGTAACAATACCAAAATCAACTGTGCCTATCCTTATCCATTCTTGGATAGACGTATAATCGCCCTGATGAAATACAAATTCAACATTAGGATATTTTTCCTTAAAACCTTTTATTAACTGCGGCAGCCAATGGCAAGTAACACTTGAAATTGTGCCTACGCGTATAACACCTGTTTCAATTCCCTTTATTTCATTAGCTTTTTCCTGCATAGCCTGATATTGAAAAATACTTCTTTCAATAAAAGGATATAAGTCCTCGCCCTCAATAGTCAGCCTTGCGCCCGTCTTTGAGCGGTGCAGTAATTTTATACTTAATTCATTTTCAAGCGACGCGACCATTTGACTTATTGCCGATTGCGTATACCCAAGAGCCTCTGCCGCTTTTGTGAAATTGCCAAGCTCAACAATTTTTTGCAGTGCTATGTATCTGTTCACATTATATCACACTTTCTAATAGTATCATTAAAAATATTTGTTTTACTTATTATATAATCTATGCTATAATTTTGTCAAGAAAAAACTTGGGAGGAATTAAAGTGGGTAAAACAGATAGCAAAAATAATCTTTTACAATGTATCGTAGCAGTTGCGGCTGTTTGTCTTGTTTTTGCCGTAATGCAGGGAATACACGATAATTACGGCATTATGATGAACGGCATTATTGAACATACAAATATCAGCTATTCGTCCGTCAGCTTTGTTATAGCGGTAGGTCAGATTTTGTATGGTGTAACTCAACCGCTTTTTGGTATGATTGCGCTCAAAAAATCTAACGCGTTTGTTATGATATGCGGCATTCTTTTAATGGCGGTCGGCTTGGTTGCAACACCGTTTTGCACAACACTTTTTACATTATTGATATTTTTCGGAATTATTCTTCCAGCAGGTACAGGCGCGCTTTGTTTTGGTATTGTAATGGGCGCTATTGCACCGATTATAGGTGAAAAAAGAGCCGCTATGGTTTCGGGAATAGTTCAAGCAAGCGCGGGAATAGGCGACGCTCTTATGTCGCCCAGCTTGCAGTATCTGACGGCTTGGAAAGGTATATTCGTTTCAATGCCTGTTTTCAGCATACCTATATTGATTATGCTGCCTATTGCATTTTGGCTCGGACACAACAGAAAGAAAAATGAACAGATTGATTTAAAACAAACATCAGAACACCATAATAAAGATGAAAAACTATTTACAATTTTGGGTAATGCCGTTAGAGGCCGTACATATTGGTGTTTACTTATTGGTTTTTCGACTTGTGGTTTTCATATGGCAATCATTGAAACACACCTATTCTCTCAATATGTATCAAGCGGCATTTCAGGAAATATAGCATCATTTGCTCTTACGGTATATGGAATAACTACAATGCTTGGCGCTGTCATAACGGGATTTTTAGGTCAGAAAATTAAGATGAAAAATGTGCTGTCAATGGTATATGCCATTCGTGTAATAATCGCCGTTGGATTTATTTTTATTCCGAAGTCAATACCGTTTGCATTTATTGCTACGGCATTATTAGGGCTTACGGGCGATTCAACCGTTCCGCCGACAACGGGAATAATAAGCGCAAAGGTCGGAGTTGCAAAAATGGCGGTAGTGTACGGCTCAATCTTTATAGGGCATCAGATTGGCGCATTTGCAAGTGCGTGGCTTGGCGGGGTTCTTGTAAATACTGCTCTTAGTTATTCGGCTTTATGGATTGTTGACCTGTGCTTGTCTTTTATCGCGGCAACTGCAAGTTTTAAGATACGGGAATAATTTGATAATTATATTACCGTTCAATTTCGTGTTTTTTCTTATGCTGCGGTATAGACTCTAAAATATTATGTAAAGGTGATTTTCATATATCGGCTTAAAACGGCTTTCGTCGGGTGTCCGTATGAATTCCTTGCCGACTGATATAACGGAAAATTCTCATAATTTACGGGATGTATTATTTCTGTATTTTGTTCTGCGACTTTTCGCTTGAATGTCTGATACGCTTTACTGTCCGACTCTGTAACAGGCGCGTAGACAAGCGCCGACAGGCATTACGGAAAGCGGTGCAAACAAACCGCCGACAATGTTGCATATTGCATCTTATAATCTGTATAAAACTAATTAAATCTGTAATATAATAGGTCTGGTGATTTTATGGACGAAATAGATATAAATATAGAAAAAGGAAAAGAATTTATAAGAAATCGAATTACTCAATTGCGTCTTAATGCCGACGTATCAGAATATATGATGAGTTTGGAATTGGGTCAAAGCAAAGGCTATATACAGTCAATTTCCTCCGGGAAGGCTATGCCTTCTATGGCGGGATTTCTTAATATTTGCGATTATTTTGGAATTACGCCGGTTGAGTTTTTTGACGCGCTTCTATTGAAAACCCGGCTGCGCTAAACAGCGTTTTTAACTCTCTTAAAACTTTAAATGATGATGATTTGGAGCTTATTGAGCGAATTGCCTATCGACTCAATTCAAAACAAAATTAGAAGTTTATTGAAAAAGTCCTAAATTAAGAAAAACAAAAAGGTGCCCCAACGGGCGCCTTTCAGGTTTTATTACTCTACATATTATTTTTTATTATATCGGCGGCTATTATTGACTTGCTTTCGCGTTTGTCCATTGCTTGCTTTTCGATGAAGCGGTGTGCTTCCTGTTCGGTCATATTCTGTTTTTCGATAAGCACGCATTTTGCTCTTGATACAAGACGAAGTTCCTCGTACTTCTTTTCAAACTTCATACTGTTTTCTATCAATCTTTTCATCCTGCGGCGGTTGGCAAGCGAGAGTCTGACCGCGCGCAGGAAATCACGCTGCTGCAGTGGCTTTGGTACGACTATTACTCCGTCATCCTCAACTTTTGACTCGGTAATTTCCAAAATATCGCTCTTTACTATAAGTACAACCGATGTGTTTGTTTCGTTCACAAAATCTGCGGCAAGGTCGCTGCCGTGACAGTCTTTAAGCGGAGCGTTAATTATAATCAAATCATAAATCGTTCGCATAGCCAGACGTTTGCAGCTCGCCCCGCCTAAGGCGCGGTCAATTTCACTCCAGCCGCAGCGTTTAAGTATATGCGTTAAAGTATCTGCGCTCTTTTCTGATGCGGAAACTATAAGTATTCTGTCTTCCAACAGCCGTCACCTCCTTCATCGCCGAAACAAGTCAAATAATTTGCCGTTCCCTATTTTGCGGTCTCTATGCTTACCTTACATTGAACCGAAATACAGCTTGCTTTCGTAGCCCTCTTTATTGGTCGCTTTCATATATCCGGCATATTCTTCACGCTTCTGTTTAATATAAGTATTCAAAATATTCCCCGGCAGAACCGCCTTTAAAAATTCGCTGCTTTCAGCAAATCTAACCGCGGCTTCAAGGTTCTTCGGCAGACGAGTAAGGCCCTCTATATCGGACTTATATGTTACATTAATAGGCTCGCAGAGTTTTAATCCATCGCGCAAGCCCTCCATACCCGCACTCAAAACAAGTGCGTACACAAGGTACGGGTTTGCCGCTCCATCGGGAGAGCGCAGCTCCATACGTCCCTCTCCGCTTAAATTCTTAGGTATTCTTATAAGCTGCTGTCTGTTTTCGAGTGACCACGTGACATAGAGCGGCGCCTCGAACTGACCAAATCTGCCGTATGAATTCGTCGTCGGATTTAAGAAAAGACACATCTCATTAACACGCCTTAGCACTCCTGCAATAAAGCTTCTGCCGGCTTCACTGTCGCTGTCTAAAACACCCTTGCCGTCTTTATCATACATACTTACATTGACGTGAAAGGCGTTGCCGCTCTGATTTTCAAGCGGGCGCGGCATAAACGATGCAAACAAGCCGTTCATATCGGATATGGTCTTGACCATATTCTTAAACGTCATAAGATGGTCTGCAGCCTCGATAGGCGCGCTGTGGCGGAATACAATCTCGTGCTGACCCGGACCTTCGTCGTGATGCGATGTCTCGGGCTGAATACCCATCTCCTCAAGCGTCAGGCAGATTTCGCGGCGGATATTCTCGCCCCTGTCCGCAGGCGCAACATCATAATATGTGCCCATATCGTGCGGCTTCTTTGTCGGCAGGCCGTACTCGTTAAGCTCAAAAAGATAGAACTTGCTCTCAGAGCCTATATCACAGGTATAGCCCATATCCTTGAGCTCACGCGTTACACTCTTTAAAATATTGCGCGAATCCCCCTCAAACGGTCTGCCGTCCGGGTAGCATATATCGCAGAATATGCGCAAAACCCTTGAATGCTGCGGGCGCCACGGAAGAATTTCCGCAGTGGTCGGGTCGGGCCTTAGCAGCAAATCGCTCTCGCCGATATTCATAAAGCCCTTGATTTCAGACGCATCAAAAGTTACGCCGAACTCAAGAGCCTTGGGAAGCTCCGACGCGATAATAGATATATTTTTCATACTGCCGAATATATCAAAAAACACAAGACGAATAAATTTCACGTCGTTTTCTTCAACATATTCCATTACGTCTTCCAAAGAAAAGAGCATATGTCAATCCTCCTTATAAGAATATACTGTCTTTATAATATTAGGTCAATAATAGCACAAAACCACGCTTTTTGTCAATAAGCATCGAACATTGAAGTCACGAACGCTGTATGGTAAAATACCGAATGAGACAAATTTTATTTAAAAAATATATCACAATTATATGTATCATAACGTGTTATAAGTGAAAGGGGGCTGATAGTATGGAAGCTCACTCAGTACGGCCGACTGATGAAGAAATTGAAAATACTGTAAACAAATATGCTGATATGCTGCTTAAACTATGCTTTACCATACTGTGCAGCAACGCCGACGCCGAAGACGCTGTTTCGGATACGTTTTTTAAATATATTACCAAATCACCCGCATTCAGCAGTGAGGAACATAAAAAAGCGTGGCTTTTACGCGTCGCGGCAAATGTCTGCAAGGATATGCACAGGTTTCGCCAAAGACATAACCATTTGAACCTTGATGACATATATGATTACTGCGGCTCGCCGGCCGACAGCGAAATACTCACGGAAGTTATGCGTCTGCCGGTCAAGTACAAAACGGTGATACACTTATTCTACATCGAGGGCTATAAGACCGAAGAAATATCAAAAATTCTTTCAATATCGCCTGCTGCGGTCAGAAAACGGCTTCAATACGCACGGAACATATTAAGAATGGAATATGAAAAGGAGTGTTAACAAATGAATGATAAAGAATATATTCAAGCAGTCAGCAAAATCAATATTCCGCCCGAAATGAAGGAGCGGATTTTGACAAAAAGCATCAATGCAAATCACCAAAGCCGAAAGGAGAATAATATTATGAAATTTAAAAAGAAAATTGCAATTGTCGCCGTTGCAGCAGCAATGATTTTGGGTGTAACGGCGTTTGCGTCAAGCGGAATAATTACAAGCTGGAACAGCAGTTCGTCCTCAATACCGAATTATAAATCTCTGCCGTCTTATGAACAATGCGTTAAAGACGCAGGCTATGCCCCTGTCTTAATAAACTCATTTGTAAGCGGATATACATTTAAGGACGGCTCTCTGGTCAACAATAGTTTAACGGACGAAAACGGAAACAGCGTAGAAAAATTCAAGTCGTTTTCGTTCCGTTACGGCAAAGGAAATGATAAAGTAACGTTTTCTGCAGATAAGTATTCGTCAAATATGAAAACAACCGGTGAAGTAATCGACAACATAGACGGAATTGATATTTACATTAACGAA
Source organism: uncultured Eubacteriales bacterium (assembly GCA_900542675.1). Classification (GTDB taxonomy): domain Bacteria; phylum Bacillota; class Clostridia; order Monoglobales; family Monoglobaceae; genus Monoglobus. The sequence continues at coordinate 9,770 of UQOT01000028.1, forward strand.
TACACAAATAAATTTGTGCCCGGAAATTATGAGCTTACGGAAGAAGACAAAGCCGCACAGGAAAGCGGCGAGCTTGTGTTCAGCTTCGGTGCGGATGACGTTAAAATATGCGACGTCAAAAACGTTTTGTGGAGCGACGGCGATATACACTACACCCTGACCCAAATAGACGGAAAACTCTCGCCTGAGGATTTAGCAGAAATGGCAAAAGAAGTAATAATGAGCGATAAATAACATAAAAACCATAAAAGGCGCCCCTACGGGCGTGGCCACACACGCAGTGTGTGATGGCTTGTCCGTGACTGAGGGGGCCGGAATGCGCCATAAACATATTAAGGCGCTTTGAAATCAATAGGCAATATCCCGTGTGTAGGGAGCGTCGACTCGGCGCTCCCTACACAAGTTTATGCTATTGTTATGCCCGGGCAAGACTTTTTCTACAGTATAAGGGCGCGGCAAGAGAGCCGCGCCTCAATTTTTCGTTTTGCTCTTGGGAAGAAATCGACTATTATAAAAATTTAATTTTTTTACATATTTCTACTTTTTGCTTCGCACAGTGGATTCATACTGTCAAAGCTATCCCAAATGAACACCTTTATTGTATCGTTGCCACTTGCGGATATGTTAATTACTTTTGACATATCGCCCGCCGACAGCCCGGCTGTCTGCATATCCTTTAAAATTCCATCACTGTATACCGCCGCTATAAGCGTACTGTCGTACTCAACATCAGATAGATTGACAGTCACGGTACTGCCACTTACAATCGGTTTGCCTATAATTTTTGGTGCAGCTGTGCCGACGGCATTGTAATGTATTGTGGCATTATATGGAATATAAGGATCATTTTGCGTCAAAGCATTCCATTCTTCCTGTGCTCCCTTGTAGTAAATGTCCGTCAAATTTTTATTTCCCATTTGTATACTGCTGCTGAAAGCATAATCATCTATTGTCTTTATACTGTTCGGAATAATAAGCTTTCGCAAATATTCACGATTCCAAAATGCCTGACTTTCAATCGTTTGAACGCCTTCAGGTATTTCATACAAGCTCTCTTTTTTTGCATCGGGATAATAGTATAATACTGTCTTATCCTTTGAAAATAAAACACCGTCAACAGATGAATATACCTCATTATCGGGAGAGACGGTTATATCGGACAACTTATTTCCCGAAAATATACACTCTCCGAAAAAGCCGACATTTCCTCCAAGCTTCGTAACACTTGCAGGTATAGTGACATTTGTTAATGAATCGCAGTTTGAAAATGCGAATGAGCCGATTTCAGTTACCCCCTCCGATATTGTCAAGCTTTCCAAGTCTTTGCAGCCACTAAAAGCACTATCTCCTATAGATTCAACTGTTCCGGGAATTGTTAGACTTTTAATATTACAGCCGTAAAAGGCTTCTTCACGTATAGATTTAAGATTTCCGGAAATTGTGAGACTATTAATAGGACAATTGTAAAAAGCGCCATTACCTATAGATTTAACATTGTTTAATACAACGGTTTCAAGCGACTTACACTGTATAAAATGCGCCCCACTAATTATGATTGTACCTCGTAATCCTTTTATTTCGACCTTCTTTATACTATCTGCATATCTTCTTATAGTTGGATCTATTGATGAATCAACAATACCACGCCCGCTTATTTGAAAAGTACCGCCATTTTCATAAGTAACGCATATCAAATTGTCAATTGATGTGTTACTCTTAAAATATGTCTCCGCGTAACTGTTACAATCGCAATAAACATATAAATTACTCAATCCGTAAAAAGCTTTTACGCCAATGCTGCTTACACTATTAGCTATAGATATACTCTGAAGAGGAGTTAAAATAAACGCAAAATCTTCTATTGTTTCAACGCCTTCAGGTAAAACAACGGTTTTAAGCTTTGAGTTCCGAAACGAGTATCCCTCTATTGTTTTTACGGTGCTCGGTATTGTTATATCGGAAATGCTGCTATCCATAAATGCAAAACTGCTAATCGATGTAATTCCCTCTTCAATAACCGCGTTTTTAATCTGCTGTTTATAACTTTCCCATGGTGCGGAATAAAATCCAAAATTATCCATATCGCCTGTTCCGCTTACAGTAAGCAAACCGTCACTATCTAAAGTATATGTTGCATTTTCACCACACTTACCGCTATCCACAACTGTCGCGCTTGCCGCAATAGGCAGCAAATTCATAATCAATATAAATAATACAACTACGCTTACAAATTTTTTCTTCATATTAACTCGCTTCCTTTCTGTTTTTAAAAAACAATAACTCGTCGCCTTTTTACCGGCTGCGAATTTTTCGCTTTCCTTTCAATCTCTTTTAGCTCCATTATAAATCTCTTTAGGCTAATCGTCAATACTATTTTTTAGCGATAAGCTATTTAAAAAGGAGCTAAAAGAGATTATGATTGAGCCGAAAGTTTTAGGAAACGCAATAAAAGACGCACGAATTAATAATAATCTGTCTCAGGAAGAGCTTGCGGAGCTTGTAGGAATTACGCCAACCCATTTGAAACATATTGAGAGTGAACATCGTAAACCGTCTATTGAAGTCTTGTTCAAGCTCACCGAGACTCTGCATTTATCTCTTGATAACTTGATATTTGGCAATTATCAAGTATTAAATGAATTACACAATGCGGAAATATTATTAAAAGACTGCGATTTGAGAGAACTTAAAATCGTAATGGATTTAATAAAATCATTAAAAAGAAATCGTATAGAAAATAACTATTAATACCATATGGTGCTTGATTAGCGTGTCGAAAGAGTCAATGTGGTTGATAGGCTCCCCGTAGGGGCGCCTTTTGCTCAGTAAATAATTAAATAAATTTTTGATAGGTTGCTGCGCGGCATTCTTGTAATACTTATTTAATTTGACATAATTCGATATATTTTGTATAATAGCTTTGTCGGATTTTCCGACAGAGTTAAGACTAAAAACAGTTTATATGACTGGGCGGTTATGCCACGCTCATTCTCTTATTTTTAATTTAAGAGAGGAGGTGGTATTAATCGAATACGTATATATATGTATCTTTATGATATTATTGATTACATTAATAGTATCCATAAAAAAATAACGCCCATCTGTGCTTGGTGAGGACGTTATTTTTATAGCAAAATCTTCGGCATAACTGTTTAAGGTCTTACCTCTTTCTATGTTTATTATACTATGTGCTTTCCAAAATGTCAACTGTATTTTTTCGGCTTGTTTATTCTTTTGGTATCTTTATTGTATACTCTATGTAATCATCGCTTTCGCGGCGTTTGGTTGTGGCGCCTACGCCGCTTTTGTTCATAAGCTCGACTGCTTTTTTTATTGTGTTTGAGAATATGCGTATGTCCTTAAAAGTCCTCGGCAGGTGTCCCGGTTTTTTAGTCTTATTTTCATTAACTGCCCGGTCGCTTTCCAAATTCTTTAATCTGCGCTCTATCATTGCTTCGGTCTTTGCAACGTTTAAGCCGCGCTTTACTATTTCATTCACCGCATCAAGCTGCATTTCCTCATTGGGAAGCTTTAAAAGCGCGCGGGCGTGACGTTCGGTAAGCCCGTACTCGCACAGCATTGCGCGAACCTTGACCGGCAGCTTTAATATGCGGATTTTGTTTGCGACTGTTGACTGAGTTTTGCCCAGCTTTTCGGCGAGTTCGTCCTGTGTCAGCCCGTATTCGGAAATCACTGAGACAAACGCCTCCGCCTCTTCTATGTAGTTCAAATCCTCGCGCTGAATATTCTCAACTAATGCAAGAACTGCGCTGTCGCCCTCGCTCACCTTCATAACCGTTGCCGGAATGTAGTCCATACCGAGCATTTTACACGCCGCAAGACGGCGCTGTCCCGCGACAAGCTCGTACTCAAACGGGATTACCTGCCGAACCGTTATCGGCTGCATAAGCCCATAATTTTCAATAGATGCCGCCAGCTCTCTCAGCGCATCCATATCTATATCAAGGCGCGGCTGGTTCGGGTTCGGCTTAATACTGTTTATCGGTATTGACTGTGAGGCGCCGTGGCTTACTATCCTTGGAACCGCCGGCACATCGGTTAAATTTATCTGCATAAACTGTCTGTCAAGCTCGTGCACCTCCGGCTCTTTAGCGGCTTCTGCCTCCTCTGCGGGTTCAAGTCCGCGCTTTAAGTAATCGAATATCATTTTTTCCTTCCTTTCTTGCTTGCGCTTTTCTTATGTATAGTATTCAACATATTGTGTCTGTAAAAGATTATATACCAACACATTGTATATTGCAAAAGGAAACGAAACAAAATATTCGACATATATCCCATACTACTCAGGCTCTACTATAATCAAATCATCTCCGATTGTTGTAATGCGGTCCCAGCTTATAACCGTGTCGTCCTCACGTCCGAGCACTCCCATAAATCTATATGCGCCGGGCACGACAATTGCGGTTATGTACCCGGTACCGATATCAAATTCCATATCCGACACAAAACCGAGACGCTGACCGTCCTGTGCGCAGATTACCTCTTTTGTACGCATATCACTGAATTTCATATATATCACCGCCTGAAATAAAAAATCACTCCATAATATATATGAAGTGATTTTTGTTTGTATGTTTTAATTTTTACTCAGCTTCCGCTTCCGGCTCGGTATCTTCGGCAGGTTCAGCCTCAGTTCCTATGCCGAACAGCTTTTTGAGTCTGTCCATAGCCTCTATTGTGCTCTCTCTGTCGCCGAACGCCGTCAGACGGAAATAGCCCTCGCCGTTCTCACCGAAGCCCTCGCCCGGTGTACCGACAACATTGATATTTTCAAGCAGGTAGTCAAAGAACTCCCACGAACCCATACCGTTCGGGCACTGCAGCCAAATATACGGCGAGTTAATGCCGCCAAAATATTTGATGCCGAGTTCATCCATTGTATCTGCGATAACCCTTGCATTTTCGCGATAGTAATTGATATTATCCATACACTGCTTTAGACCCTCGTCCGAGAATACCGCCTCTGCGCCCCTCTGAACGATGTACGGCACGCCGTTAAACTTGGTCGTCTGGCGGCGCAGCCACAGCTTGTTAAGCTGAATTTCTTTGCTGTCGAGCTTGATGCCTCTGAGCTTTAAAACGCTGACCTTTAAATCGTTCGGCACGACTGTATAGCCACAGCGTGTACCGGTAAAGCCTGCGGTCTTTGAAAGTGAGCAGAACTCGATTGCACATCTCTTTGCGCCGTCAATCTCATAAATGCTCTTTGGCAGGCTGTCATCCTGAATAAATGCCTCATAAGCCGCATCAAACAGAATAATCGCCTTATTCTTAAGCGCATAATCAACCCATACTCTGAGCTGTTCTTTTGTATAAACCGCTCCCGTCGGATTGTTCGGCGAGCAAAGATAAATTATGTCAGCCTTAACCGACGGGTCGGGCAGCGGGCAGAAGCCGTTGTCAGCCGTTGCGTTCAAGTATAAAATCTTGCGGCCGTTCATAATATTTGTGTCAACATAAACAGGGTATACCGGGTCGGGTACGAGAACGGTATTATCCTTGTCAAACAAGTCGGTTATATTGCCGACGTCGCTCTTTGCTCCGTCACTGATAAATACCTCGCTTAGCTCAAGACGAATTGTATTCTTCTTATAGTAGTCAACAATCTTCTCTCTCAAAAAGTCATAGCCCTGCTCGGGACCGTAGCCTCTGAATGTTTCTTTTACGCCCATCTCGTCAACCGCATTCTTCATTGCATCAACAACTGCGGGTGCAAGCGGGAGAGTAACATCGCCGATACTCAGCTTTATTATCTTCTTATCGGGGTTTGCCTCGGCGTACTGACTTACTCTTTTTGCGACCTCAACAAAAAGGTAGGTTTCCTTGACGCTTAAGTAGTTTTCGTTTAACTTCACAATCAACACTCCTTTATTTTATCTCGCAACCGGCGGAACCTCAACCTCACCCTTGCAGACAAACGCCGCCGGGCCTCTCTTGATTACCGTACCGTCGCTCTTATATGTTATATAGAGACTGCCGCCTCTTAATTTAACCTTTATCTCTCTGTCCTGCTTAACAAAACCGTTAAGCGCCGCCGCAACAACCGACGCACACGCACCCGTGCCGCACGCCCATGTCTCGCCGCTGCCGCGCTCCCAAACGCGCATTTTAAGCGTATTCTCGTCTATAACCTGAATAAATTCGGTATTAACCCGCTCCGGGAACATTTCGTGATTTTCAAACATCGGACCTATCTTGTCAAGCGGCAGACTGTCGACATCGTCAACAAACACTACCGCGTGAGGGTTACCCATAGAAACACCCGTGAAGCGATACTCTTTTCCGCCTACTTCAATCTGCTCATCAACAACCGTCGCCCCCTCAGTCTTAACCGGAATTTTTTCAGGCTCAAGTATTGCCTTCCCCATATCGACCGTAACGGACTGAACAACGTGATTGACCACGTCAAGCTCAAGCTGCTTTATGCCCGCGTTTGTCTCGAGTGAAATCTTGGTGTTTTTGGTCATTCCGTTTTCATAGACGTACTTGCCGACGCATCTTGTAGCGTTGCCGCACATCTCTGCCTCCGAACCGTCAGCATTAAATATGCGCATCTTAAAATCCGCAGTCTCCGACGGCAGGATAAGCACCAAACCGTCACTGCCGATACCGAAGTGCATATCCGACACAAATTCCGACATCTTGCCCGGATTAAATACTTCCTCTTCAAAACCGTTAATATATATATAGCAGTTGCCTATGCCGTGCATCTTAGTAAACTTAATCATTCGTCATTCCTCCATATAAGACCCGTTTGAAGATAATTTTACCATAACACATTTAAAAATACAAGCGCATTTAGTAAATAAATTAAGAATTTTTTTAAAATAATTTTTTGCAAGGTATTGAAAAATGCACTAAAATATGATATAATAGTATAAATATTTTTGGTAAACTTCATAAAATTAAGGAGGAATTAAAATGAGAAAGTTTATTTCGGCAGTTCTCGCCGTTGCTATGGCATTCAGCATACTGTCCGGTATAATGATTGTTTCCGCGGCTGACGGATATACAACGTTTACACCAAGCGCTTCACCCGGCACAACAACAGCCCCCACAACAATCGAGACAGGAATTAGCTGTATGACACTTACAATAGGCGCGGACGAATGGTCTAAGAGCAACGGAACCGTTACCGCTCCCAGCGGCAATAAGTATACAGCATATATTGCAGGCAAAAACAATCCTGATATTGAAAGCGGTACCGGAACTTATTATACCTTTACCTTTGATAACTCATTTGAGACGGGCGCGCTTGAAATTGCATACAGACACGGAACAAAGCCGCTCTATATCACCGATAACGGAACACCTATGGAAGGTTATAACGGTCTGGTTGTTGACGCTGACATAAACGATGTTTCAACTATCACCGTTAAAGGCGGTCACAGCTATACCCTGTACGCATCGGGTTCAAAAGTTAGATTTTTCGGATGTTCATTTAAAGAAGTTAACCCGCAGAAGGAGTTTGCAAATGAAATCGCAGCTTTCCCGTTTGACACAATCAAGGGAATGAATACGGATATTAATCATATCGATTCAGACCTTGAGCTTATTCAAGCATACGAATCAAAATTTGGCTCGTGCGATGTTCGCTGGGAAACCTCAAACGAATCGGTAATTGACAAAAACGGTAACGTAAACTGCCAGAAAACCGAAACTAAAGTTACTGTGACAGGATTTTTCAGCGTCCAGGAGGATGATACTCTTTCGGAAAGCAAGAGCTTTGAGGTAACCGTAATTGCAGACACCGACGATGCTTCGGCAGTCGCAGCGGCTAAGGACGCACTTACTCTCGGAGACACTTCATCGGTTAAAGAAAATCTTATTCTTCCCTCTGAAGGCAAGCGCGGTACAACCATTACCTGGAAGTCCTCCAACACAAACGTTGTAGAGGACAACGGCACCGTTCACCGTGCAGCAGGGACATCTCAAACTGCTGTACTGACCGCAACAATTTCAAGAGGAAGCGAATCGGCTACAAAGGATTTTACCATAACAGTTTTGGAATATGTCGCTCTTACCATTGAGTCATACTCATACGCGAACGAAAGCGGAAATCCTCAATTCACTCCGACAGACGGCGGCAAGCTTATGAGCATAAACGTGACCAAATGCGAAAACTTAGCGGGTGATGACAATAATATCGTTGCAGCCGTATACGCAAACGACAGTACTTTAAAAGACTGCAAAATGCTTAATATAAAAGATTTACCTCTTGACAAAAGCACAAGACTTGAAGTTGACCTTCCGATGAACAGCACCGATACATTTAAGCTGTTCGCAATGGATATAAAAACGCTTCAGCCATATATAACTCCATATGAACCAAACGACACTGTTGCCGACAAGGCTACAATATACGTTGTAGGCGACTCAACCGCAAGCCCTTACGGTGACGACCAATATCCGCGCAAAGGCTGGGCACAGATGCTCGGCGGATATTTTGAAGGCGGAGTAACCGTTAAGGATTTGGCGATGAGCGGTAAAAGCTCTCTAAGCCTTAAATACGAAACAAACTATAAAACTTTGAAAAATTCTATTAAAAAAGGCGATTATTTAATAATACAATTCGGACACAACGACCAAAAAGCGAACGATGATAAAAACCCGCACCGCCATACGGAAGCCGGTCTTGACCGCTTCACAGAAGGGTCATATAAGAAATCTATGTATGAATATGTCCGGCTGGCATGGGACGTAGGAGCACATCCCATCCTTGCGACCAGTATCAGCAGAAGGAGTTTAAGCGATAGCGGCCTTGAACAGTATGTCAAAGATACACGCGAACTTGCTCAGGAACTTAGCATACCGTGCATAGACCTGTACGCAAAGACCAACGGCTGGATTAACGAGGTCGGTCTTAACGCCGCCTGCGATATGTTTAACTATGTAAAACCGAAAGACTCACGATTTGTAGGCTATGCTAATTTTGCAAAGTCAAGCTTTTACGAACAAGGAACAACAGATAACACTCACATAAACATAAACGGTGCTGACTTAATCGCCCAGTGGGCGGCTGATTCTATGAAGGATATGGGAATACCTGTTACTCAGAAGATGAGCACACACCGTGCTACCTATCCTCTGCCGTCATACGCAGATGCAACGTCGGTAAACTAAAGCATTAAAACAAAAGGCGCAGACCGAATGAGGTCTGCGCTTTAATTATGTATTATGCGTGAAGCACTGTTTCGTTTTGTTTAAGTGACTTTTTAACGTCGATTACTCTCTGATTTGAGCTGCCTTTCCAATGTAGAGTTTGGTCGGATTTTTCCTTTTCAAATCTACCATCAACCACTACGTCGAGTAAATCCAGAAAATCTAAATCCTGTATCTCCTCCCACAAATATCCGGTATACAGCCACTTGGTCTTTGTCGGAAACTTTTCGTCAATCAAGCGGACAAGCCTCCCTATCTCCTCTCGGTTCCCGGGAAAAAGCGGGTCGCCGCCGCTAAATGTTACGCCCGATATATACGGACGGCCGAGAATTTCTAAAAGCTCTCGTTCTGCGGCGTTATCAAATTCAATTCCGCCGTTTGGGTCCCACGTTATCGAATTGTGGCAGTCCTCACAGTGATGGGCGCAGCCCGCAACCCAAAGTACAACGCGCAAACCGTCGCCGTTCTTCATATCGTCTTTAGTTATATTATGATAATGCATTATTCTACATACTTCTCCTGTCTCTTATTTCTGCCATTTTGGCGTCGTTAAGGCGTGTGTCGCCCTTGACCCTTGAATATGAGAGATAACCGTTCATACGGTCAATCTTTGTGAGGTTCTTGCTGCCGCACTCAGGGCATACGTCCATCTCAAGCTCCTGATGCCCGCAGTCGTCGCAATACGCAAGCGAAAGATTTACGCCCTCATAAAATCCCATATCCATCGCACGATGAATAAGCGTCTTAACCGCGTCTATGTTATAGTCAATCGGGTACTTGACATACTGGATTTTCCCGCCGTTCATCAAATCCCAAAAACGCTTTTCAAGATCCTGCTTCTCAATCGGCGTGATATCCTCGGAAACGTGACAGTGGAAGCTGTTGCTGACATACTCGCGGTCCGAAACATTCTCAATAATGCCATACTTCTTACGGAACTGCTTAACCTGAAGTCCGCAGAGGTTTTCCGCCGGCGTGCCGTACATTGCGTACAAGTGACCGTCAGCCTCTTTGAACTCATTAACCTTTTTATTTATATGCTCCATAACCTCAATCGCAAAACGTCCGTCCTCAACAAGCGAGGTCTTGTTATGCAGCTCCTGCAGCTCGTTAAGCGCAGTTATGCCAAACGATGCCGTTGCCGCCTTGAGAAGCGGCTTAATCTTATCGTGAAATCCGAGGTGTCCGCCGTAAAATCCGCCCTCACAGTATGCAAGCGGATTGGTTGACGCGCGCATCTCACCGAGATAATCATATGTACGTATATGCAGGTTTCTTATTAACTCAAGATAATAGTCGAGCACCTCATAAAAATCCCTGCTCTCTTTTGTCGCCTTTGCATAAATCATAGGCAGGTTGAGACTTACCGCTCCGACATTAAACCTGCCGACAAATATCGGCTTATCATTATCATCCGCGGGGCTCATACCGCCTCTCTCATACCAAGGCGAAAGGAATGCACGGCAGCCCATAGGTGAAATAACCGCACCGTACTTTTTGTACATACTCGCGACATATCCTTCGCCCGTGAGCGACAGCCAGTCGGGATACATTGTCTTAGACGAACATTCAACACCCGCTTCAAACACGTCCTCAAGCTCTCCGCCCGGGCCGTGGAGATTTTCATCGTACAAAAATACAATTTTCGGGAACAGAACCGGCTTTTTGCACTCCTTTTTGCCCTGACCTTCACGATGAACATTAAGCATACAAATCGACGCCATCTTTTCAAAGCGTCCGGTTCCGAGACCTGTCGTCACCGTAATAAACGGATAATCACCGCGGCTTGAAGCAACCGTGTTAAACTTGTACTCCCAACCCTGGAAGCCCTGCTCAAAGTCACGCTTTATATCGTTCATCGTCTCAGTCTCCGCAGTCTCTTCGCTGAGACCAAGGTCTAAGTAACGCTTCTTGTTACGCGCGTATGTCTTTTCGGCATACGGACTTAAAATCTTGTCAACCTCCGGCACGGTAAAACCGCCGTATTGCTGGCTTGCTGCCGAAAGCACAATGTCGCCGATAACGTCAAACGCCACATCAAGGCTCTTTGGCTCATTATACCATAAATTACCCATTTCAAAACCGCCGCTCAGCACCGACTTCACATCAAACAGGCAGCAATTCATAGTATCGCGCCTTGCAGACATATCGTGAACATAAATATACCCGTCACGGCACGCCTGAAGCTCCTCAACCGTCATAAAGAACTTCTGATAGAGTTCCTTATTAAGCTGATTAAAGATAAGTGAACGCTTGGTCGAAACAAGTGCAGAGTCTGAGTTTGAATTCTCCTTATCACCGATATACATAATCGCCTGACTCTTTTGATACACCTCGTCCAGCATAGCGACAAAATCCTGCTTATAATTGCGGTAATCGCGGTAGCTCTTTGCAACAATCGGGTTTACTTCTTCAAGTGCACCCTCTACTATATTGTGCATCTCTGCGATGTGTATTTTGTCCTTCTGCATATTAAGCACACGGCTGTCTACAAAAGTACAAATCTTTTTGACATCCTCATCGGTAAATGTGATAAGCGCACGGTTTGCGGATTTTGAAACCGCCGCCACAACTTTTTGAACGTTATAGTCCTCTTCGGTACCGTCCTTCTTAATAATTTTAATCATATGTGACCCTTCCTTAAATAACAATGTTTTTCAGAACACCCCAATATTTAGGGGTGTGTTTATCTATGTGTGTACAATATGTGGTATTATACCACTATTTCTAAAAAAACACAAGTGCAAAAACGGGTATAAATATTACAATTGTGTAACAGATTAATTATAGCACAACGACATTTAAGGCGCAAGAAGTTTTAGCCTATGAATAAAAATTCAAACACAATTAAAAACAAAACATTTTTTCAACAAAATTTGTAAATTTGGAATTAATTTAAAAAGCTGCGCGTAAGCTTTAATAAGGCGCGTCCTGCACCGCGCAAAAAACATAAAAGGACTGAACCGAATGATAAAATCAAGATTTTTAAAAACACTGATTATTGCAGCGGCTGTATTTTGCACCGCATTTTTCCTGTGCGGCGCTTTAAAGCAAGATTATTCACAAGCAATTACTGCCGCGCCGAAGCCGACTCCTACCGTGTACAATGAACCCCTGCCGGCAGATGAAAATTTAAGAGGGGAAAATCCCGCTGACATAGTTGAGTCCGCCCAGGCGTGGTGTGATACATATTCCCCTTACTCCTACGGTGCGAGCGGCTCAGACGGCCCCGGGAGCGCTGTCGATTGCAGCGCATTCACCCAGTCGGTCTACGAGGAACTCGGCATAAGTATCCCGCGCGTATCCTATGACCAGGCTGAAGTCGGGGAACAAATCGACTATACTCCCGGTGATTACTCAAATCTGCTGCCGGGCGACCTTGTGATTATGAACAACTACGGTCACTGCGGGATATATGCAGGCGACGGTATGGTTATCCACGCATCCTCTGCCGGAGGCAAAGTCATAAAAGTTCCGATAAGCAGCTTTTCAAACAGCTTTATAAACGAAATCCGACGCGTTATACCGGAATAAAAAGAGCTGCACGCGTTCAAAAATGCGTGCAGCTCAAATTATTCTTTAAATTAACCGTTAATTGCCGCCTGTGCCGCTGCGAGTCTTGCAATCGGAACACGGAACGGTGAACACGATACATAGTCAAGTCCAATCTTGTGGCAGAACTCAACAGATGTCGGGTCTCCGCCGTGCTCGCCGCAGATACCTACGTGGAGCGAAGAATTAACCGGCTTGCCGAGCTTGATTGCCATTTCCATCAG
>UQOT01000029.1 GCA_900542675.1 uncultured Eubacteriales bacterium
TTTAACGGCGTTACAGAGTTGTAACATACAAATTTTTATAACCTAAATTGTGCAAATTGCACATTGGGTGATTAAGAGCGGCATATCGCTTTATATTTGTGAACAAATTATGAACAAAATTTGCAAATATGAACAAAATGTAAACTGAGGTAAATTCAAAAATGGCTATAGATAGTGAAAATCTTAACAATATTGATGTGGAAATTAAAGAATTTGAGCGGATTGACGACCTTAATCTAAACGGACTTAGGATAATTCAAAATCCTGAGTGGTTTTGCTTCGGCGTTGACGCGGTATTACTGTCGAATTTTGCCGCTGAAGGTATAAAAAAAGGGGCAGTTGTGCTTGATATGTGCAGCGGAAACGGGATAATTCCGATTTTGCTCACCCATAAATCGAAAGCCGAGCATATAACCGGGCTTGAAATTCAGGAATTTGTGGCAGAAATGGCTGCGCGCTCTGTCGCACTTAACAATCTAAACGGTAAAATAAAGATGATTTGCGGCGATTTAAGGCGGGGAAGTGAGATTTTTGGCAGGAGTTCCTTCAATAATATAGTATGCAATCCGCCATATAAAGAAATCGGAGGCGGGCTTAAGAACAAACACAGCGTTTCAGCAATTGCACGGCACGAAATTATGTGCAGCCTTGAGGATGTGATACGCGTGTCTGCCGAGCTGCTCACGCCGGGCGGAAAGACAGCATTAATTCATCGTCCGGAGCGTCTTGCCGACATATTCTGGTATATGAGAAGTAATAAGATTGAGCCTAAACGTCTGCGTATGGTGCATCCGTCGCCGAATAAAACCGCAACTATGGTACTGATTGAAGGTGCGTACTGCGGAAAACCCAAACTGTTTTTGGAGCCGCCGCTGTACATACACGACGAAAACGGCGAATACACAGATGAAATTAACGAGATATACGAACGTAGCGATTAGGGAATAGCGAATACGCGGGAATACGCAGCGTATCATTTTCGCCGCGAACGTAGGGTCCCACAAACCTACGTACATACAACCAACGCGCCTACCGTAGGGGCGGATATTATCCGCCCGAGAACGCAGAGATTAGAGATTGGGGATGAAACATTATGAATGGGAAATTATATTTGTGTCCGACGCCTATCGGAAATTTAAGCGATATTTCCGCGCGTGTGCTGGAAACACTTAAATCCGTTGACTTAATTGCAGCGGAGGATACGCGCGTCAGTATGAAATTATTAAATCATTTTGACATAAAAAAGCCGATTACGAGCTATTATGAGCACAACAAACGCGAAAAAGGCGATTACTTAATAAAAAAACTGCAGGACGGAGTAAATGTTGCGATTGTGACCGATGCGGGTATGCCCGGAATTTCCGACCCGGGTGAGGACTTGGTACGCCGCTGCATAGAAAATAATATTACCGTCGAGTCGCTGCCCGGCGCTTGTGCTTTTGCCACCGCCCTTGTAGCATCGGGGCTGCCGACGGGACGCTTCACCTTTGAGGGCTTTCTTAGCGTGAATAAAAAGAGCCGCCGCGAACACCTCGCGTCACTCATCGGCGAAACGCGGACTATTATATTTTACGAGGCTCCGCACAAGCTTATATACACCCTAAACGATTTGATGGAGACCTTCGGGGGAGACAGAAAAATTGTACTTGCGCGTGAAATCACAAAAAAACACGAGGAATATATACGCACCGACATCGTCGGAGCAATAGAGCATTTCAGTGAAACACCGCCGCGCGGCGAATTTGTGCTGATAATTGCGGGTGCGGACGAAAACGAAATAAAGAAAAAGCGCCGAGAGGAACTCCCGAGCGCGGATACTCTTATTAAAAATTATATCTCAGCCGGTTTAAAGGGCAAGGAACTCGCCCGTCTGACCGCTGAAAAAACAGGCATATCCAAAAATGAAGCCTATGATTTGTACCTTAGAATTAAGTCAGAGCAATAACAGCGACCTGACGACCGGTATGCTCTTTGTGGACTCTGTATGAATAGTATTTATCGCAGTTACAGATTGTGCATTCGCCGGCTGTAAATATATTTTCCGTCTTTAATCCGCAGCCGAGCATATCGTCACGGTTTAAAGCCCACAAATCAATATTGAACTTTCCGTTCGGCTTTTCTGTTCTATATTTTTCATCAAACATATATACAGTATCGCTACCTACTTCAAAGCAGCACGGCCCTATACTCGGTCCAATTGCGGCGATTATATCGGCAGGGTTTGAGCCAAACTCCGAGCACATAAGCTCTATTGTCTTTTTGCCGATTTTTTTAACCGTCCCGCGCCATCCCGCATGGGTTGCGGCTGCGACATTCTTTATCGGGTCATAGAACAAAAGCGGTACGCAATCCGCCGTAAACACCACAAGCGGAATTTTCGGTACATTCGTTATCAATCCGTCAGTGTCGCGGATATCGCTGTCGACCTCTATAACACCTTTTCCGCAGTCGCTTTCCGTTACAATTCGGATATTGTCAGTATGCTGCTGTCTCGCGCAGACTGTACGGCTGACGTCAAATCCAAAATCCTCAGCGAGCAGCTTATAGTTAAGCAGCACGTTATCGGGGTCATCACCGACTCTGAAGCCGAAGTTAAAACCCTGAATTTTGCCGCGGCTCGCTCCGCCGCTGCGACGGGTGAAAGCATTTGTTATTCCGAACTCGCTTAGCTTATTTACGCACAAATAACTTCTGTCACCGTTCTTAACCTCGGTAAAATCCATATTCATACCCCTCTTATTATCCTAATCAATATGACTAAATCTCAGGCGCTCAATGCCTGTAACCTGTTTTTCTTGATTGTCAATCTCAAATACACAGCCGTTAAACCATACTTCTCCTTCTTCCGCCTTTTCAAAGCGATACCGTTTGCCGGCGTTATAGAAAAACTTAACTATTATATCTTTTTTGACGCCGAGCACCGAGTCCATAATTCCCGTCATACCGAGGTCTGAAATATAACCCGTGCCGCCGGCTAAAATTTGCTCATCCGCCGTCTGCACGTGTGTATGTGTGCCGAACACCGCCTGAACCTTGCCGTCTAAGAAGTGCCCCATAGCAATCTTCTCGCTCGTCGCCTCTGCGTGCATATCCACTAATACTATGTCGGCTTTATCCCTTAATTCCTCAACCGCCTTTTCGACAGCGTGAAAAGGACAGTTTGCCGGCGTCATATTGGTTCTGCCGAGCAGGTTAATCACTGCGACGGACGCATAGCCCAAATCCTGAACGACATAACCGCGTCCCTCATACTCGGGCGGATAGTTGAGCGGACGAATAAGCCGCTCGTTCTCCTCAAGCGCCTTTCCTGCGGTGTTTGTACCAAAGGTATGGTTACCCATAGTTATCACATCAACGCCGCTCAGCACAAGTCTATCCGCGATTTCAGGCGTAATACCGTTTGACGACGCGGCGTTCTCGCCGTTCGCAATGACAAAATCTATATTATACTTATTTTTAATCCTGCCTAAGTTATTATATACATATTCTCTGCCGGGCTTGCCGACAATATCTCCAACCGCAAGGATACGCATAATTTTAACCTCCATCTATTTCGTAAGCCGCTGACGCACCGCTTCATACATAAGCACGCCGGCAGCAACAGATGCGTTAAGCGACTGAGTTTCACCGAGCATCGGAATTTTTACTAAAAAATCGCAGTTCTCACGTACCAAACGGCTCATTCCGTCACCTTCGCTCCCTATTACTATTCCGAGCGGTCCTTTTAAGTCACATTCATAGTGCGTCTGCGTGCCCTCAAGGTCGGTGCCGACAATCCACAGTCCCAACTTTTTCAGTTTGTCAAGCGTCTGAGTGATATTGGATACCTTTGCAACATACGTATGTTCAACCGAACCCGCGCTGACCTTCGCAACGGTTAAATTAAGCATTACGCTTCTGTTCTTCGGGATTATTACGCCGTGTGCACCCGCCGCGTTTGCAGTCCTTATAATACTGCCGAGGTTATGCGGGTCAGTGAGCCCTTCGCATATTATAACAAACGGATCCTCTCCACGTTCCTCCGCGAGCTTTAAAATATCTTGTACAGACGAATATTCGTGCGCCGCAGCACACGCGACAACGCCCTGATGATTTTCACCGCCGCACATACTGTCAAGATTGCGTTTGGATACAAAACTGTAATGCACCCCGCTCTCTTTGGCAAGATTACGTATCTTTCCGATTGACGGATGATTGAGTCTGTCCTGAATATAAATCTTATCCACCCGTCCTCCGCTGCGCAGAGCCTCAATTACCGGATTTCTTCCATATATTATGCTGTCATTATTCAAAGCGTTCACCTCACGCAATAGTATTCAACGCCCGGGTCAAGAGTCCAGCCCTTCGCCGTAATCATTTCAGGTACAGTCACAAGCTGGTAGCCGCGCTCCAAAAGCGCAGGCACCATAATCCAGACAGCCTCACTTGTCACGGTCAAAAGGTCGTGCATCAGTACTATATCCCCGTCCTGTACATTATCCATAACCTTGTGATATATAATATTCATATTTAAGTTTGACCAGTCAAGGGTATCAAGGTTCCACTTGATAATCGGAACGCCTGCGGCATATCTGACCAAATCGTTTGACTCACCGTGTGGCGGACGCAGCATTTTCAAATCTTCGCCTATAACGCTGCGAACAACATCGTTTGTTGTGTCAAGCTCCCATATTATCCTGTTCCAGTCGCACTGCGGCAGATGCGGGTGCGAATACGTATGACTGCCAAGACCCATACCCAGGTCATACACACGCTTAAGCGTAGCCGGATACTGCCAGCTCATATCTCCCGTTACAAAAAACGTTGCTTTTGAATTATACGCCTCAAGAACGTCAAGTATCGAGTCGGTCACAGGCGAATACGGTCCGTCGTCAAACGTCAGACATACCATAGGCTTATTCGGGTCAACCACGCGCTTCGGCAGAAGTCCGAACGCCTTCTCCGGCGCGTCGGGCGAAACATACGCCCGGTCATTATACACTACGACCTCGCGGTCTAACTGGTAATACTTTCCGTCACGGTACAAAAGTCTGCTTCTGAGCTTCATCACCGCAGTCTGATTATCCTTTTTAACGGTGAGCGTATCCTCGGGATATTTATACTCGACTGTTGCACCGATTTCCGCAAACACCTCGGTAATCGGTCTTAAAAGACTGTCATCCACATACGCAGACACGCTCAGCATAAAGCCTGTACACAGCACTGCACAGAGCATACCCATAAGCAGGAGTTTAAAGCCAATTTTTCTCAAATCTATTCACTTACCTTTTTAAAAGATTAACAGCGCACCAATTATATATAACGGCGCGCTGCTTTTATATTGAAAAATAATTTTAATGAACGTTATCATATACGCTGTAGAGCATCTTTGCAGCTTCCGCTCTTGACGCGCTTGCCTTAGGCGCGAAGCTGCCGTCAGGATATCCGCCGATTATACCTGTATTAAAGAGTGCAGAAACTGCATCTAAAGCGTAATCCGCGATATCCGCCGAGTCGGTAAACTCGTGCGTTTCGCCCGCACTTAGGCCGAGCGCTCTATATATGATAACCGCCATATCCTGACGTGTGATGTTATCACCCACGCCGAATGTGCCGTCTCCGCGGCCTGTTATAACGCCGTTTTGAACCGCAGCCGCAATGTATGGCGTATACCAGCCGCCGTTTGCATCGCTGAAGTCGGTCACAGCGTTTGAGTCAACAGTATAACCCATAACACCGACAATCATCTTGGCAAATTGCTCACGCGTAACATCCGAGTTCGGGGCAAACTGACCGTCGCCGACACCGCTTACAATTCCGAGTGAGTTTAACTTCTCAATCGCTTCACGTGCCCATTCAACCGTGCCGATATCGCTGAACACATCACCCGCTGTAATTCCCGAGCCTGTGTTTCCGCCTGTCACATTGTTATTGTTGCTGCTTCCGCCGCCTGCGGTCATACCGCCGCCACCGCCTGAACTGCCGCCCGAGCCGCTGCTGAAGCCTGTGTAGCCGAATGTAATGTTTACATCCATATTTCCGCCTTTAACATAGTTACCTATAGACGCGGCCTTAATAGTAAACCTATTTCCGGTGTAGCTTACGCTCTTGTTATTTATCTTGAACGACGATATGCTGTAACCTGCTGTAGCTGTAATTGTAAACGAAAGATTTGTCGAATCATCGACCGAAATATCGTCATAAACCTCATTCTGCCTTGCGCTTGTCGCGTTAATCGTATCCGAAATTAATCCCGAGATAATGACACGGCCGCCCTTGCCGACAGAAATGTTCATATCGAACATATCAACATTTTCGCCGCCCATCTCATCAGAGAGGTCAATCATTTCTTCGGTTACCGCGTCAAGGTCTGTCTGAAGCGAAATTACCTCCGCTCTTATCTGACCTGTAAGGTCGCTGCTGTCTATCGCCTGGTTCAGTTCTTTTGACGACGTCTCAAGACTGCTAACAAGGTCCTTTGCTTCATTAATATAGCTTCTCATATTCTTAATATCGGTCGAATTATAATCCGAGGAATTATTAAGATATATGCTTGTGTAGCTGTTATTAAGGCTCTTGACATCATCAATCTGTGTTTCAGCGTCATCCAAAACCTCACTGTCCGTAAACTCACTGACCTCTGAATAAATATTAACATCTGCGTCCGGCATAGTAAAGGTATCGGTCATCGCATTTGCTTTTTTGCTCAAAAGTGTTTCCTGCTTTTCTGCAGCTTCTTCGGTATATGTATAATATACCTTGTCAAAACCGTAGCCACGGTCAGCCTTGCCTTCAACCTTAATTCTCGCATTGACTGCGGCTGTCTTGGGCGTTACCGTAATCTCGGAATTTGCCGCGTTGTTCACCGTGATATTGTGCTTTGAACCGGGCTTATTAGACGGCTCAGCCGACGGTGACGCAGACTCAAAAGGCTCAGGCGACGCGCTCGCGTCGGGACTTTGAGACTCTGTCGGTTCAGCCGACTCAGAAGGTTCCGCGCTTGTTTCAGCGCTTGGCTCCGTGCTCGGTTCTACGCTTGGCTGCGGCGCCTCGGAAGGCTCTGCCGACGGCTCAGCATCGGGTGCCGGAGATACAGTCACATCATCAGCTAATGTAACCGCTCCGCCGTCCGGTAAAACAGCTGCAGCAACCGAAACAACCGACACCAGCATACATACAACAAGTATTAAAGCAATATTCTTAAAATGTTTCATTATATAGTACCCCCGTCTTATTCAGTTTTATCGTCTATAGTAACGGTCTGAGTCGCCTCATCCCAGCCGACGGTGTATCCGAAAGCTTCAGCCATAAATCTTATCGGAATATACATACGTCCGCCGAGCTCACCGTTTATCTCGTACTGTTTGGTAAAAGCAGCGACATCCATTTCTGTCACTTGATTTTCCTTGGCAAAATCCGTTATTTTTACAATGAAGTTTTTGCCTTCCTGAATAATATACATATCATTCTTATCAAGAACATACGCGCCCTTTAGGTTGTCATCATACTTGACAGTCTTATTCATCGACTCGGACACAAATCTGAGCGGCACAAATGTTCTGTCGTTTTGCTCTATTATCTCACCCATTTCAGCGGGTATTTCCTGCGGGACTCCATTTATTACTATACTCTGAGCCGTCGCAAAAACCGCCTGCGATGCGCTGCACATCAGACATAAAGCTGCTATGGCGCTGACAATTTTTTTCATATCGGTTTTATCTCTCCTTCCGAAAACAATTAGCTCTAATATTTCAGCGGTATTCGTTTTAAACCCGCTTTTCGTTTTATTATATCACACTCGGCGCGGCAATGCAACTATTTTTTAGGCGCACAGCGACATTATCATCTTGGAAATTTCTATCGGTTCACGCTGTGCGAGAACTCTCTCTGCGGCGAGGCTGTCGTAAAATCCTACGCTTCCGATATCTATTGCACTGTGCCTGAACCTCTCCTCACCGCCTGCCGCCGCTATAATCATATCCGCAAGCTTAAAATACGCCGCAGAGTTATCAAGCATTCCGCATTCCGCCGCGCGGCGCATCGCGGCCGCAGCATACATTGCCGCTTTGTCGTTTTCATTTTCCGCAAGCGATATAAAAGTATAATCTGAGCGCATAAGCGCAAGTAAAATATACACACCGCGGCGCACAAAAGCTCTTTTCTCCTGCGCAGCCGACTGAGCGTAATCGCAGAGCACATCCGAAAAATCCGTACTGAACGCATCGCGCTCAGCCGCCTTTTCAAGCCTAATCAGCGGAATATTTCCGCTTGACCTTGCCGGACGCCTATTATTTCTGTTAATTACAAATCCCGTCTCGGGGCATACAACGCCCAGCTCACGCGATAATCTGACTGCCTGCGACTTAAAGCCCGAAACTGACAACGGCTCGATATCGCCGCGCTCTATATACTTATAAAGCTGCTCAAACACCTTAGCAGCAAACACAGCGCCCATACTGCCGTCATCCGAAACCTTTATAATCTCATCAAACCGCACCGTGTCCGAAAAACCGCCGTCCGCTTCAAGAAACAGCTGCCGCGGATAATCCACGTTTGTACGGAACGTATACACAATCACATCTCCCATACGATAATCACCGATGTTTTGCGGCAGATTAAAATACGTTCCCGCCTCATACTCCATAATACTTAAATTTTTGAGCCGCCCCGCAAGAACGCGGTCTAAAAATCCGCGCACAAACTGCGCGTGATTCTCGCTTTTTCGTATCTGAGCGTATATTCCGCCGCTCTGCCGTGCGATTTCCGTAAGCTCATATTCGGCAAGGCTGTGTGACAGCGATAAAACATTAACCGGCACATACGTATTAGCTGAAATTTCATCAGCTCTCCCGCTTGCGGTCACATACACAATCTCGCCGCCCGGCACAGCCGACTTAAAACTCCGTATAACTCTGCTTATATCTCCGGCTTCGCCGCTTTTTACATACATCCACTCGGTAAGCTCAGCCAAATCAATATTATCCCCTTTTATCGGCGAGTCCGAAAATGTCTCTCCGCTCAGCTTAGCCGCCGCGAAATATTTATTCCCGCCTATATTTTCCGCAATCTCTCTCACACATTCAGCCGCAAGCATTCCGTCCGATTTTGCGTCAAAAACACAGAGCACACCGCCTTTTGCCGCTTCGGCGGGTGGCAGGGAGAACAGATACACACCTATTCTGTCCGCATCGGTTCCGTCTGTTATATACGCAGTATTTAAAAGCTCGCTGCGCCTTTTGAGGCTTAAAACAAACTCACCGCCGCTGACCGTCTCCGCATAAGCCGCAATATAGCCATCCTTTGCCTTGCACTCAATATCGTGTGACGGAGAAAATACGCCGCCTATATCCGTACGGCTTATGTCAAACTCCAACAAGACTTTACAGGACCTATACTCAGCCGCACCGCCGCTTAAAGGCTTAACCGACCTCCCGGCTATGGTTTCAAGCGGTATACACAGCTCTGACGCCGCAGTGCCGATATCGGGCAAAACGATTGAATTGACGGTAAGCACAAAATCGCCGCACCTGGCTCCGCGGGCAGTAAATATGCACATTCCGTCAGCGCATTGCGTAAGTGTAAAATCGTCGTCATTCATATTTGCGGTAAACTCCGCCGAATACTCCTCGCCGCTTGCAGATACGGCAAAACCGTTTATTACCGAATTATTCGGCAGAGAAAACTCAAATTTAATATCTGTGCGGCTGCTCAAAGAAAATTCAAACATATGTTTAATCTGCCAGCCGAACAGAGTCTTAATCTCTCCGTTGATTGTTATTTTGTTTAACTTAATATTATCATTATTCATAAATCCTTCAACCCCCAATACGCAAACAGGGCGGATAAAATCCGCCCTTAGTCCTGCAAAAAAAGCTCTTTTGTATACGGCAGGGTCAGCACCCAGTCGCAGTACTCGTGCCACTCGCTGAGCTTGTGACTGCGCCGCGCATAGTACATATTTAAAAGGTTCTCATAATTCATAGTCACCGTTCGCTTTTGATTATAGCTAGACGGCAGAAGCTGAATTATATCGTACCAATCCGCCTTGTCCTTTGTTTCAACAAAGTGTTCGCGCTTGACCTCCATAAACTCCATATATGCGGTGAGCGCTTCAATCGCCGACTTGCTCATATGGTCGTGTGAAAAGTCGCTCAGCTCAAACGGCTTTGAGTGTATCTTGTGCATTGTGCTTGTGGAATTAGCCACAGTACCAACTTTGTAGGTGTCAAATTCCTTCCACCAATATATCGGTGCGGTTATGTCCACGCTGACCAAAATCTGTCTGATGAACTTACGGTGATCACTGCCCGCCTTGCACAGGCGCATAGCAAGGCTTAAATCATTCTCGCCGAGAATATAATCGCCTTTTTCGTTATACGCGCTGTCGCTCCGTGCCCAGCTGTTGAGCGGATTTCGCGCACCGCGCATTGCGCCCTCTAAGTTCATCACCTTTGCGTTTTCTATCTTTATCATAATAAAATTCCTATATATCCAAATTTATTACCGACGTACCGTTCTCTTCAATAAACTGACGCCGCGGCTCAACCTTGTCGCCCATCAGTATTGTGAACGTCTCATCCGCCCGCTGAGCATCGTCAAGGTCAACGCGGAGCATAATTCTCTTTTCCGGGTCCATTGTCGTCTCCCAGAGCTGTTCGGGGTTCATCTCGCCGAGACCCTTATAACGCTGAACCGACGGCTGTCTGCCCTCGCCCATCTCGGCGATTATGTCCTTGAGCTCCTGGTCGGAATACGCGTATCTGTCATTCTTGCCCTTTGAAATCTTGTAAAGCGGCGGCTGAGCGATGTATACGTGTCCGTCCTCGATAAGCGGACGCATATATCTAAAGAAGAATGTAAGCAGCAGCGTTCTGATATGCGCTCCGTCAACATCGGCATCAGCCATAATTACGACCTTGCCGTAACGCAGCTTGCTTAAATCGAACTCATCACCTATGCCCGCTCCGAGCGCAGTAATTACAGGAGTTAATTTGTCATTGCCGTAAATCTTATCTATACGCGCCTTCTCGACATTAAGCATCTTACCCCAGAGCGGAAGTATCGCCTGAAAACGTCTGTCACGCCCCTGCTTTGCCGAGCCGCCCGCCGAGTCACCCTCGACGATGTATATCTCGGTGTAGGTGTTGTCCCTGTCCGAGCAATCGGCAAGCTTACCGGGCAGCGAGCTGCTCTCAAGCGCCGACTTGCGTCTTGTGTTTTCCCTCGCACGCTTCGCCGCTTCTCTCGCGCGTGAAGCGGTGAGAGCCTTGTCCACTATTATCTTGGCAATCGTCGGGTTTTCCTCAAAAAACTCGCCGAGCTTTTCGTTGACCATTTTCTCGACAACGTTACGCATCTCGCTGTTGCCGAGCTTAGTCTTTGTCTGTCCCTCGAACTGTGCCTCGGTAACCTTTACGCTGATTACGCACGACAAACCTTCGCGCGTGTCCTCGCCCTTTAGGTTCGCTTCGCTTTCTTTGAGCATACCGACTTTTCTCGCATAGTCGTTTATAACTTTTGTAAGCGCCGATTTAAAGCCGGTCTCGTGCGTACCACCCTCGGTCGTGTTAATGTTGTTCGCAAAGCTCATAATCATCTCGCTGTATCCGTCATTGTACTGCATAGCGACTTCCGCCTCACAGTTTTCACGTACGGCGTTGACGTAGATTACTTGCTCGTGAATAGGCTCCTTATTACGGTTTAAGAACTCAACAAACTCCTTTATACCGCCGTCGTATTTAAGCTCTATCTTCCTCTTGTCCTCGGGGGCATCAGGGCGCTTGTCGATAAGCACAATTTTAATTCCCGCATTCAAAAATGCCTGCTCGCGCAGTCTTCGGCGAAGTACATCGTAATCATACACAAGCGTCTCGGTAAATATCTCCGAATCAGGCTTAAAGTGAACCTTAGTACCGCGCTTATCGGTATCACCCGTCTGCTTGAGCGGCGCCAAATGATTGCCGCGCTCATACTTCTGATAATACGAGTGCTCACCGTCGCATATCTCAACCTCAAGATACTCGGAAAGCGCGTTAACAACTGACGCGCCCACACCGTGCAGACCGCCTGACACCTTGTATCCGCCGCCGCCAAACTTACCGCCCGCGTGGAGCTGCGTAAACACAACCTCGACCGCCGGTATACCCATCTTAGGATGAATTCCGACCGGAATACCGCGTCCGTTATCGGTAACGGTTATCGAGTTATCCTCCTCAATCTCAACGACAATCTCATCACAAAATCCCGCAAGCGCCTCGTCGATTGAGTTATCTACAATCTCATAAACCAAATGATGAAGTCCGCGCGCGGACGTTGATCCGATATACATACCGGGTCTCTTTCTGACCGCCTCAAGTCCTTCAAGCACCTGTATCTGATTTTCGTCATAGTTTTCCGCAACCGGAACGCTGGTAATGTGCTGTTCTTCCTGCATAATATTCACTCCAATTCGTTTAATATCTCTGTAATCCACAAGTTATCTAAATGTCCGCTCCTTCAGACGATAAATATTTGTATCTGCGCTTCACTCTTCCCGCCAACGCCTTTGAAGAAATGTTCGTGATGTACACAACACTCTGATTATCGGTCTCACAAATTACAACCGACTTCGGAATATCGTTTGTCACGCTTCTGACAAACCCCTCCTCCTCGGCAATTCGCAGAAATTCCCGCGAATGCTTCGCGATGGAAATATTATCAAGGTCCAAAATTGCAATTATATCTTTTGTATCAACCGATGTATTCTTTCCCAGATGAAGGTACACTGCGCTTTCTCCTTTTGTATAATACTATAAAGTCCGTCCGTCCGACACGCGGATTATATTTCCGCCCGCCGCCGTGACGTCGCCTAAGTCTGTGCAGGTAATTATTATCTGCATACCGCTTATATTGCCGAGTATAAATTCACGCCGCTTTCTATCAAGCTCGCTCATAATATCGTCAAGCAAAAGCAGTGGATTTTCGCCCGTCTCGCTTCCTATGAGCTTTGTCTCCGCGAGCTTCTCAACAAGGGCAATCGTCTTTTGCTGCCCCTGAGATGCATACGCCCGCGCGTTCATCCCGTTTATCTCAAACGCAATGTCCTCTCTATGCGGACTAATAAGCGTTTCGCGCTGTTCTGTCTCACGCTTTTCGTTCTGCTCAACCTTTTTTATAAACCTCTCGCGTATCTCCGGCTTCTCGGGGATTTCATCCGCCGAAATATGTCCGATTGACGACATATACCGATAGCTCAGCTCCTCGCTGCCGCCCGATATATCGCTTTGAATTTCTTTTGCGATTATCTCAAGCCTTTTTATAAAATCGCACCTGTACGCGATTACCTCGCTTGAAATATCCGCAAGCTTTTTATTCATAATCTCAAGCATTGTGCGGTTCGGGTTTAAGTTTTTAAGAAGCGCGTTCTTGCTGTCCACAATCTTTCTAAGGTCGCTCACCGCAGAAAAATAATTCGGTCTAAGCTGGCTTATCACCATATCAAGGTTTCTGCGCCGCCCGCCCGGACCGTTTTTCACCAGTCCCAAAAGCTCAGGTCCGAAATACACGGCGTTAAACTTACCGAGCAGCTCACTGATTTTCTTTAGCGGGATTTCGTTGTAGGATATCGCCTTGCGCTTGCTGCGCTCAATCTTAATCTCTATCGTGCAGTCTCGATTGAACGCGCGGTAGTCCATCGCAATCTCCGCACGCGGACAGCCGCAGCGTATCAGCTCCGAATCCCGAGGCGTACGGTTCGACTTCCCGACCGAAAACATATGCACCGCCTCAAGAATATTGGTCTTGCCCTGAGCGTTGTCGCCGACAATAACGTTAACCCCGTCCGAAAAACAAACCGTCTCCTTCTCATAATTACGAAAGTCCGAAAGCGTCAGCCTGTTAATTTCCATATATAATACCGAATTATTCCACAGTTCTGCGCAGCTTAATCGGCAGAACCATATACATATAATCATCGCCTTCAATCGGCGCAATAATAAGCGGATTTATACTTTTGTTAAACTTCATCAGGATTTCATCATCGCTTACTGCGTTAAATACATCCTGAAGATACTTATTGTAAAATCCAATCTCAAGCGAAGCCCCGGGCTGCGTGTCAACCGCAATATTATCGTCAACGGAACCCGCACTCGTTGTACACGAAACATTGATATTGCCGTCCGTTATACGGAACCTTATAGGCCCCTTAACCACATCGTTTAATATGATAAGCGACGCCCTCTTGACAGAGTCGGCAAGCTGATGTCTTGAGCATACAAACTCAAGGTCAAACGAAGTCGGCAGAATACGCTCATAATTCGTATAGCTACCCTCAATCAGACGCGTAACCAGTCTGCAATTTTCAAACATAAAAATAGCGTGTCCCGATGCAGCAACAATTTTAACCTCTTCCTCAGAGTCCGAAATTATTCTCGCCGCCTCCGAGAGCGACTTTTCTGGAATAATCATCTCACGCTCTTCAAAGTCGTTCGGCAAATCAGCCTTTCTCATCGCAATTCTAAAGCCGTCAAGCGCAACCATTGTAAGCCCAGTCTTTTGAATTTTAAAGAGCGCGCCCATACGCGTTGGGTCGTTATCGGTCTTTGCGGCGGCAAAAATCGTCTTTTCAATCATTTCTTTAAGCATTCCGCCCGGCAGGCTGACCGAGTACTCCCCGTCAACCGTCGGCAAATCGGGGAACTCGTCCGCCGCTATGCTCGGGATTTCAAACTTGGCCTTACCGCTCTTTAAAAGCGCAAGGTTGTTGCCCGGAGTCTCTATTGATACGCTTCCATCGCCGATAGACGCCAAAATACCTCCGAGCATCTTTGCTTTTATGACAACCTCGCCCGGCTCGCGCACATCGCCCTCTATAACCGCCTCAATACCGATTTCAAGGTCATTGCCTATTAACGTAACTTTTCCGCCTTCATCGGCTCTTATATATACACCTTCCAAAACCGCGAGGTTTGAACGCGGCGAAACAGCTCTCGAAACAGTCGCAACTGCCGAGCTTAATGTATCTCTGTCGCATATAACTTTCATTCCAAAATTCCTTTCGTCTTTTGTTTTTAAGTCAAATGATAATCTTTAATAATTATAACATATCAAAAAAATTAACGCAAGGACTTTTTACATATATTTATACATATTTTTCTTAAATTCCGCCGTTCGGCGTTTAACAGCCCTTTTTCGCCTTAATAAAGCGTATGATGAAAATATATTTCGTGCATTGCTTGACAAACTTGCATATTTTGTGTATAATAATAAACACGAAAATAACTTTCGTAAATTCAGACAAAAAGGGCAAAATTATGAAACCTGAAAGCAAAAACGAACGAATAATCCTGCACAGCGATATGAACAACTTTTACGCATCGGTTGAATGCCGCCGCAGACCGGAACTCAAGGGCAAATTTGTTGCGGTGTGCGGAAGCGAAAAGGACAGGCACGGCATAGTTCTTGCTAAAAACGAAAGCGCGAAAAAGCTGGGCGTCAAGACGGGTGAACCGATATGGCAAGCTCGGCTGAAATGTCCAAATCTCGTCATTGTTGAGCCGGATTTTGATGAATATTTAAAATTTTCCAATATGGCAAAGGAAATATACTGCCGCTATACCGATTTAGTCGAACCGTTCGGGCTTGACGAATGCTGGCTTGACGTTTCGGGCAGCACTCTGCTGTTTGGCAGCGGACGCGATATAGCGTATAAAATAAAAGAAGAAATAAAGCGTGAACTCGGTCTCACGGTCTCGATTGGTGTGTCGTTTAACAAAGTCTTTGCAAAGCTCGGCTCTGACCTCAAAAAGCCCGACGCAGTAACCTGCATACCAAAGGAACGTTTTCGTGAAATTCTTTGGGGACTTGATGCAAACTCTGTAATCGGCATAGGTCCGGCGACCGACAGAAAGCTTCGCTCCAAAGGCATAGTCACAATCGGAGACCTCGCAAACACCCGGCCCGAGCTTTTAAAATCGTGGCTCGGTATTAACGGAATAATGCTGTGGAACTACGCAAACGGACGCGACTTCTCTGAGGTTGCTAAAGCCGGCAGCTCTCCGCCGATAAAGTCAATCGGTCACGGCGTCACTTGTACCGCCGACCTCGGCTGTGCTGCGGACGTGTGGAAGGTAATGTTCAAACTGACGATAGACGTATCGCGAAAGCTCAGGCGGCACGGTCTTTTTGCCCGCGGAATAAGCGTTTCCGTCAAAAATACCGACCTTAAACAAACCGAGTTCCAGTCTCCGCTCAGACGCCCCGCACGGAATGTGCGCGAGCTGTCCGACGCCGCATTTAAATTATTCAACAAACGTTACAACTGGGAAAAGCAAGTGCGTGCCGTCTCGGTACGCGCGATAAACCTATGCTCAGAGGACGAAGCATCATCGCAGATAAGTATGTTTGACAACATAAACCGCGACTTAAAGCGCGACTCAATAGAAACCGCACTCGAAAATATACGCAAAATGTACGGCAAAAACTCAGTCACCTACGCCCGCCTTCTCGGCAGCCTGAAGCTTCCGAACGAAAAGAACATAAACCCCGTAATGCCGGGCTTTAGGGTTTAGCGCGGCTAATTTTTGTCCTGCTCCATATCATACATAAGTCCGCCCATAGCCATACAGTACAGTTTAAAATTGATAATAATTTCATCTACGGAAATATATTTGTTTCCCTCTTGAAAATCAGTAATTATCTTTTTACATTCCTTACAAAGAACGTGCGGATATCCGCTTTCAAAAGTATAAACCTCATCATCCTTGACTTCATCTCGACAAACACAACATTTCTTCATAATAAAACCTCCTAAAAAAAGAAAAATAAAAAACGCGTAGCCGAAGCCACGCGCAAAAACGCAGCTCGGTAATTTCGCCAGAAACTAAATTTAAACACAGCCGCGCATAAAAACGCAAGTATTAAATTAAAACCAAGCCTACGTTTTTAACTATTAACGTGGGCTGTGTTCAAAAAATTATTCATTTTTTGCTTTATTCAGTTCCTGGCATTTTTTATTATAACATAACCTCAAAAATATGTAAAGAAAAAAATCCAAAAATTATGTAATCGGCACAAACCCAAAAAAGATGTTTTTGCAATTAAAATTGCAGATAGCGTTGCCGGACTCTGTTCGTGCATATTAACGGTTTGCGCCATATAATGCGGGTTTGCCGCCTCTCATTTGTTTGGCGCGGAGCGCCGAGTCGACGCTCCCTACATATAGGTACGAGCAAACCGATTATGTTGTGTACAAATATGTGGCTCGGCGCATTTTGGACCCCCTCAGTCACGCTCCGCGTGCCAGCTCCGCGTTGTGACGCCTTGTGTGGCGTGCAATAAAAAAATCCGCGCAATCACGGATTATTTTATTATTTATTATCTATATAATCGAAAACTTTCCGACAACGCCTATGTAGTTTGCATCATCGTCCGCTGTCCACATTGAGCAACAGCGGAATAATGCTTTACGTTTTTTGCCTTCAAACATAATATTGCACTCATAGTCAAACCTTGGGTTCTCCGGTGTTGTTGTGCGCACGGTCTCGGAGAACTTCTGCATTTCCTCCGCCGGAATTATTTCGATTACCTGATTGTTGTGGATTGGGTCAACTACGCTTTCGCCGAGCCCAAGTTTCGCCGCCTTATTGCCAAAGAACATAATCATCGGCGGGTCAGCGATATATTCAAACATAAGCTCGTCTGATATAGACGTCAGGAAGTTAAACTTTTGGCGCTCAAGGTCAATAGCGTATTCACCGCCGCTGACATTTTCTTTTCTAAGTATCTCATTTGTAATGCCCTGCATTGCTCTGTAATCATATCTGCTGAGGGAGCTACCCTTAAGCTCTTCCCGAATTTTGTCAGCAACCTCATTAAGACATTTAATTATCAGCGGATTAAACGTGCCGCACTCCCCGTCCGTTATCATCTGCATTGCCTTTTCGTGAGAAAACGCTTTTTTATAAACTCTTTCACTGGTCAGCGCGTCATATACGTCCGCAACGGAAACAACCTGAGCCGAAATCGGAATTTCATCGCCCTTTAGTCCGTCCGGATATCCGCGGCCGTCATAGCGTTCGTGGTGCCATCTGCAAATCTCGTACGCGACTTTAACAAGCGGTTCATCATCCATAAACGGCAAAGCCGCCAGCATATCTGCTCCGACCTTAGAATGAGTTTTCATAATTTCAAACTCCTCATCGGTCAGTCTGCCCGGCTTGTTGAGTATCTCAGCCGGAATTGAAATCTTGCCTATATCGTGAAGCGCCGATGCAGTGCTGATACGCGCGATATCCGTATACGAAAGATTAATCTCCGGACACATACGCGCAAGGTGGTTGAGCAAAATTTCGGTTATAGCGTGTATATGCAGCACGTGCAGACCGCTCTCGCCGTTTCTAAACTCAACGATATGACTTAATATGCTTATCATAAGGTTGTTGCTCTTTTCCTTCTCATACACCTGATCTGCAACAAGACCGATAAGCTTTCTCTGCTTCGCGTAGAGCATTATAGTGTTAGCCGCACGTCTGCGCACAGTCATCGCGTCAAACGGACGATTAATATACTCCGTAACGCCGAGCTCATATGCACGCTCAACATAAGTGGGCGAATTTTCAACCGATATCATAATGACCGGTATTGTGTCAATCCAATGGTACTTATTCATAACCGCAAGGACATCAAATCCATCCATATCCGGCATAACCATATCAAGCATAACAAGCTCAATTTCGTGAATATGCTGCTTTAACATATTCACGGCCTCAACACCGTTTTCCGCCTGAAATATTTCGTATTCATCACCGAGTATATCGGTCAGAATAAACCTATTCATCTCGGAATCATCAACTATCAAAATCTTGGGGTTGCTGCCCGCATCCGCGTCTGCGGCACTCACAACAACTTCATCATCCATACATAAAGTCCTCCTCTCTCGAAAAATTCAATCTATATGGCTTTAATTGCATTAACGGTTTTATTATACTCCTCCGTTATCTTTTCAAGAAGAACGTCAAAGCCTTCTGTATCAACAGTCCCTCCGTCTTGTGCTCCGCGAAGCCTACCGGTCAGCTCAGCATCAGCCTCATAAAGCTTTGTAAACCCGAGATTTTGACTCACTCCCTTAAGCGTATGCGCTGCGCGGAAAGCCTCTTTATAATCTTCGTTTAAAAGAGCCGTTTTCAAATTGTCATAGCTTGAATCGTCGAGAAATTTTAAAATAAACCTTCCAATCATTGCCTCGTTCATCAAACGCGACATAACGCCTTCATAATCTCCGCCTACAGCCGCATAAAATTCCTCAATCTTCATATTACAAATCCCTCTTTATTAAATAAATCAAATATTAAACATACTAAACCAATTATATGTAAAAAGTATATCATACGAAAGTATCATTGTCAATAATCGGGCATTTTATTTTACTGTTAATTCTACGTGTTTTTATTGATTTTTCAAATATCTAATGATATAATTATATGCAAGCTTAAATCAAATATTGGAGGAATAGAAATATAATGGAAATTCTGGGAAGTATATTTATGTACGTTTGGCTCCTTATAGGGTTCGTGTTCCTTATCAAGGGTGCAGACCTTTTCGTAGACGGGACCTCATCCATCGCAGGTCTGCTCAAGGTGCCTACTATCATAATCGGTCTTACAATAGTTGCATTCGGCACAAGCGCACCCGAAATGGCAGTCAGCGTGAGCGCCGCAATAAAGGGCAGCAACGACATAGTAATCAGCAACGTACTCGGCTCAAACCTTTTCAATCTGCTCGTTGTAAGCGGAGCGTGTGCCGCAATAAAGGCGCTTCCCGTCTCAAGGGATATAAAGAGGCGTGATTTCCCGTTTTCAATTATAGTTGCAGCAGTGCTTCTGCTGTTTTGCCTGAACAATTTGTTCCTAGGCAGTGATACATTTGTTATCGGACGCACCGAAGGCATAATCCTGTTCGCCGGACTGCTTATATACCTCGGCTATCTGATTTTCGCAACAATGAAGGGCAAGGCAACACAAGAAGCTGAAGAAATTAAAACTCTTTCACCGCTTAAAAGTATAATATTTACCCTGCTCGGCATAACGGGCATTATTGTCGGCGGAGATATGACAGTTGACGCGGCAAACGATATCGCCCTGTCGCTCGGTATGAGCGATACGATAATCGGACTTACCGTACTCGCTGTCGGGACCTCACTGCCGGAGCTCGTTACATCTCTCGTCGCAACCCGCAAGGGAGAGAACGACCTCGCAATAGGCAACGTAATCGGCTCAAACATTTTTAATATTATGGGAGTTTTGGGGCTCTCGGCAACAATCAGTCCCGTTACGGTTTCGGGCTTTTCGGTAATTGATTTATGTCTGTTCATAGGCTTCTGCATTCTCGTATGGTTTGTTACGGTATTCAGGAACAAAATCGAACGACTGCCCGGCATCTTAATGGTACTAACCTACGCAGCATATATGACCTACGCCGTCCTAAGAGAAGTAGCATAATAAACCAGGGAGCGCCGGATTATAAAATAAGCATAACCGCGTCCGAAAACGCGGAAGTGTGGCTTGTCAGCGCGGATGAAGTTACGTTCGCGGAGGGCGAAATAAAGCAATTTGATGTTCCGCTCAGCGCCAGAATATTCATCTGGGACAGCCTGTACGGTATGACGCCGCTCGCAAAATAGTACATTCATATAACTTAAGAGGTACGGTTCATAATGAGCCGTACCTCAGACTGCCGATAAAGTCAATCTCCGCATTATTACAATGCGGCAATTTTTTGTTTAACAACCCGCCGTGCCGACGGGCTGCGGCGGTCTTTCATTTTTATGCATATTACCGTCATATCATCTGTGGCGGTCTCGTTTATTTCACTTTCGCGCCGAACAGCTTCTTTGAGTATTATCTGCGCGAGGTCGTTGGGGTCGAGTTCCTCATCAAACGTATTAATTATATCCTTCAGCCAACGGTCGTCGCCGTCCTTACCGATAACGCCGTCGCTTGTCATAACGACAAACGCTCCGTTTTCAAGAGTATGCGCAAAGGTTTCAATATCGACTATCGAAACAATTCCTATCGGCAGAGACGCCGCGCGCACCGTCTCGGTATAATCGGGATGTCTGATGTAGCTCGCCTCCGCGCCGTTCTTAATAAACTCCACCTGACCCGAATACAAGTCAATAACGCACATATCCACGGTTGCAAACGCATCGTGAACCGACTTCATCACCATAACCGAATTAACAAGTTTTACCGCTATCGCCTTGTCAAATCCCGCTTCAAGAAAGTTGCCGAGCAATCTGACTATCGCGTCGCTCTCAATCGCCGCCTTGTGACCGGTTCCCATACCGTCGCTCAGCGTTACAACAAACTTGCCGTTGCCCAAGTCCTTTGTATAATGCTTGTCTCCGCTCTCGTCGTCCTCGCTTCTGCACGCCACGCCGATTAACGTTTCAAAACCCTCAATCTGACTAAAACGCATACGGCATTTCCCCTGCGAAGTCACCTTCAGCTCACCGCCATCCGACGCAACATTTACCCCAAGAATTTTCTTTACAACAGACCGTATTTTTGTTCGGCACACCTCAGGGTCCTCACAATCGACAACACTCAGGTCTACCGAATATTTTTGATTTTTGTCACGCAGTACATCCACGCGCTCGGTATTAATTCCGAGTTCGTCAAGCTCCTCCGCTATTCCGTCAGAGGCAATTATATCCAGTGTTTTTTCATCATATATTTCCTCAGCTGCATTTCTGATTATTTCGGATATTTCTTTAAACTGTTCACCCGTCAACTCCCGGTTTTCGGCAAGCTTGCTCTTCCAGGTTCGGTTTATCTTATAGACCTCAAAAAGACGGTTTATCTCGGAGATGAGCGGCAAAATCCGAACGCACTTGTCATTAAAATGCTGCGGTACATCACTTAGCTGAAGCGAGCCGCGGCGTTCCATTATTTCAAGAAATTTAAACATCGTCTTATAAGTCGCATTAAAATCCTTCTGCCAGCAATATCCGACTCTGGTGCAGTTCTTGCACACCCTGTCGGCAGCGGTGTCGAACAGCAGTGCAACGTCGCTCATATCAACAGGGTTCTGTTTGTCAGAAATCTCTGAAAACGTCCGCGACAGCTCATAGAACGAGTCCGACATCCGCATCAGCTTATCGTTTACATAAGACTTGAGCCGCTCCGCATCAGCCGCATCATCGTGGGGCAAATCGGTTATTCTTCCCGCCGCCTTAATTACAGCCTCGGGAATAAAATACGACGCTGCCGCCGCGGATAAAAATTCATAAATATTAGGC
>UQOT01000030.1 GCA_900542675.1 uncultured Eubacteriales bacterium
AAGGAGAGCCGTGCGGTACTTGCCGTTGTAATAGCGGCGGCGATGCTCAGCTCTGTACTGACGTGGACGCCTGTTCTTAGCCGAATTTCAAGCGGATTTTCAATAATAATCTGTACGCTTGTGTGTGCGGGCGCGGCGGCATTTTTTGCGCCGATAAATACGGAAGAAAAGGAGGAAGCGGCAAATGGCGAATTCTGAAATTCTAATTCATATATTTATTATGGCGGCGGTAACCTACCTTATACGAATGCTGCCGCTGACTTTGATAAAAAAGAAAATAACGAACAAGTATATTTTGTCGTTTCTGTATTATATGCCTTATGCGGTGCTTGGGGCTATGACGTTTCCTGCAATACTGTTTTCGACCTCAAGCATTATATCCGCGGCAGTCGGTATGGCAGTCGCTATAGCGCTCGCATACTCGGGCAGGAGTCTTATTACCGTTGCTGCGTTTTCGTGCATTGCGGTATATGCGGCAGAGCTGTGTATTGCGCTTTAAGCCCGCAGAATTTGATTATTCTTTGAAAGGAGACGTTTTCTGCAATGAAATTAAATTAAATCCGAGTCGCTGAAATACACCTTGACAATGTATGTTGTCTTGCCGATTTTCTTTCTTACGGCAGGGCAAGCTGTTTTGCGGAAAAGCCGAGAAAAATGCCTGAATTTATGGAATGGCTACGGAAATATTTGTATTATTTTAAAATTTATTGATTTTTGACGTTAATAGATATATAATATTATATTATTAGAGTATAATTTTATCTCATTAAGGAGGCAAAGCTATGAGGAGTTTTAAAAAATGCAGTGCGGTTATTCTGTCGCTTGCATTGATTGCGGTTTGCTTTGCGGGGCTTGCTGTTTCTGCCGAAACAGCAAAGGGTGATATAGCTTCAGCAGCCGCGGGCGGAACGGTAATTCCGGTCGGAGAGACAACGTATGACTTTACAAAGCTCACGACAAAGACGCTTGCTGCGGGAACGGAAGGCTTTGAGGGCTTTTCGGGCTCGGTGACACAGTTGTCAAAGTCCGGTGAAGAGTATGTTAAGTTTAGCAAGACTGCAGGTGAGCTTGATTTTGTTGTAGACGGAAAATGGTCGGCGACATTCTCGGGCGGCACAAAAGGCACAAAGGGCCTGCTTATCACCGCACCCGACGGTAAGCTTTACGGTAACAAGGGCGGAGATACAGGTCTCGTGCTCAGCAATATGCCTGCCGGTACATATAAGATTACTGCGGTGAGAACTGCTTGTGATGCTGATGACGGAACAGGGAAAACACTTAGTCTTACCGCAAATAACGGATATCTTACGACAGCAGTGTTTACGGTTGAGTCAAGTGAACCGCCCGAAGCGGTAACAAACCTGACTGCTAATGCAGGCGACGGTAAGGTTGCGCTTTCGTGGGATGTATCGCAGGGCGCGACTTCGTACGAGGTTACCGTAAACGGCGGCGCGCCGGTGACGACAGAGGATACCCGGTATATTGAAGCGGGACTTAACAATGACACCGAGTATACATTCACCGTTACGGCGGTTAACAATGTCGGTAAAAGCGCACCCGTCTCGGTTACGGCAACACCGAAGGAGCCGACCGACCCGCCGCAGGCGTTTACATTAAGCGGTGAAGCGAGCGATAAGGCGGCGGTTCTTATATGGACAGCGTCCGAATATGCTAAAACTTATGATGTATACAAAGACGGTACGGTTATAGCAACAGATTTAAATGATACGTCATATACAGTGACGGGACTTACGAATGATACGGAATACAGCTTTAAGGTTGAAGCAAAGAACAAGAACGGAAAAACCGCTTCAAACGAGGTTAAGGTAATACCGGTAGAGCCTCCGCCGTCACAGATTGAGATTACAAAGCAAATCGGAGAGCTTGAAACGGCGATTGTTGAGTGGACAAACCCGGCGGCGGTTGATAAGTATAATGTTTATGTAAAACCTGTCGGCGGCACATATACAAAGATTGATGATGAGCTTGTACGTTTTTATGGCTCATACTATCGCGCGGACGCTGTCGGTTTAGCTGCAGGCAAGTATAAGGTAAAGATTGCCGCGGTTGTCGGCGGTGCGGAAACAGATTTTGCAGAGACAAACGATATTGACGTTAAAGCGCATATCAGAGAGGGCTTTGCATTTGACCCGAAGTCGCCTAACTACGACAGCTCGGGCATCGGCGCTTACAAGCCGGACGGTACTCTTAAAGACGGCGCTCAGGTGCTTTATATTGATAACGAGAATAAGGATACCGTTAAATTTACGGTTAAGGTAAGCGGAAAGGATACCGAGGGTGTAGGACTTGTTCAAATTCTTTCATTGCGTGAGAAGAATGGGGCAGAGACAACGCCTCTTGCAATTCGTATGATAGGTCAGGTCGAGTCTCCCGCGGGAAAGAACAGCAGCGGGTATGTACAGCTTAAGGCGTGCAAGAATATCACCTTTGAAGGTATAGGAAACGATGCGACGACATATCATTGGTCGTTCCTTTTGAGAAGCGCAGTAAATACTGAGGTTAGAAACCTTGCTGTTATGGAGTTCTACGATGACGGTATTTCGCTCGATACAGACAACTTCAACTGCTGGATTCACAACTGTGATATATTCTACGGTCAGGACAGAGGCAGCGACCAGAAGAAGGGTGACGGTTCGCTTGACGTTAAGGCGGGCTCGGATTACTGCACCTTCTCATATAATCATTTCTGGGACAGCGGAAAGTGTTCGCTCTGCGGTATGAAGGAAGATTCGTACCAGGGTTACCGTATGACATATTACGGTAACTGGTTTGACCATTCAGACTCGCGTATGCCGCGTATTCGCGGTGACCAGGTTCACGTCTACAACAACTATTATGACGGCAACTCAAAATACGGCGTAGGCGCGTGCACGGGTTCAAGCGCGTTTGTTGAAAATAATGTATTCAGGAACGTAAAATATCCTATTCTTACATCAATGCAGGGCAGCGATGTTGCAGGCGGAAATACCGGAACATTCTCAAGTGAGGACGGCGGTGTGGTTAAGGAGTTTAACAACGAATATATAGACGGCAGTCAGAGTCATCCGGTTGTGACGTATCAGCAGAATTCCGTGGAATTTGATGCGTATGCGGCGTCAAGCAGAGACGAAAAGGTTCCGGCTGAGGTTAAGGCAAAGCAGGGGGACGGTACATACTCAAACTTTGATACGGCGGCGGATATGTATAAGTACAATCCATTACCGACAGACGAGGTTGTAGCTGCGGTTCAGACATACGCGGGACGCGTTGAGGGCGGAGATTTTTATCACGAGTTCAACGATGAAGCTGACGATTCAAATTATGACCGCGACCCGGTTCTTGGCGGACAGCTTCAGCAGTATAAGTCGTCAATTGTTAAGACATATATTTCTGCGGGCACATATCCCGGCACAGGCGGCGCATTGCCGACAACAAAACCGACGCCCGATCCGGTTCAGTATACGGCGTATCTTAACGTAACAGGCGGCACGGGTACGCTTAGTGCAGATGAGCAAGCAGAAGCAGGCAGCGATGAAATTGCAGCGTCGATGCATAAATCCGAGCCGGATAAATACAGATTTTTGCCGGGAACGGTTGTGCGGTACAGCGGCACGGCTGATGATGACAGACAGCTTCCGATGGTTACCGTAACGGCGTCAGACGGCAGCAGTGTAACGGTAGATAACGACACGTTTGTAATGCCGGCAAAGAGCGTAACGGTTGACGTAGTATACTTAACTCCGATTAAAGACGACGGCGTATATTATGAGACCGCGCCTCAAATGAGCGGAAAGACCGTAACGGCAAAGATAGTAAACAAGACCGACGAAAGCGGCGCGTTGTTTGTTGCGGCAGCGTATGAAAAGGGCGTACTCGTTGAGTCGAAAACGGAAATTGTTAAGAAGGGCGAAGCGGCACAGGAGGTTACGCTTACATTTTCAAATGAGCATAGCGACGTAAGATACTTCCTCTGGTCCGCAGGCAGCATAAAGCCATACAGTAATATGCTTAAATAAACATAAGAAATAGCATTAAAAAACGACCTTTGTCAGTGACAGGGGTCGTTTTTTGTCATAAGAAGCTCCCCGTTGGGGCACCCTTTCTTGTTGTGTGCAAATGTATATTTTGGATTATTTTTCTTTACAAAATTGCCAAAGTGTGGTATATTATATTTGCGACACAACTTAATAAACTAAAATGGACGCTTATGTTAACAAAAACGTAGGCTTTGCTTGCCTTATATCCGTCTGTTTTGGTATAAGTTGTGTCGCAACAAAGAGCAAGGCTGCGTTTTTTGTGCGCGGCTTTGGCTGCGCACTTTTTTGTTTATTGGGGTTTTGGAAGGAGGTATCAAAAATTAAATCTCAAAACAAAAAACAGGAAGCAGTAACTCTCGGCAAAAGAATTTTACTGCTCCCCAAACAATACGCATCTGCTTGATACAAACAGTGCAAAATCATTATAACACTTGCACATAGGTTTTTCAAGCAGATGACGTAAATTATTTTTGATATTTACGAAAGGAAAAAGCTTATGACTACAAGAAAACACAAAAGAAGTAAACTCAAAGAAATCAGAACCGTCCTTACAAAGGACGCGGAATACAATCAATCCGACGATACATACACCACGAAAATTTCAATAAATCGCAAGGAATATACGATGAAATTCCAATTCGCCGATGTTGACAGAATAAAATAGTCTGGAACGCCGTCGAAACAAGCCGAAAAAACGACGGACAATACACCGTAATCACCGACGACACAACCCTGACTGCAATTTTGGATATTATCCTGTGGCAAAATAGAGTGAAGATATAATGCGCATAAATTAAGAAAGGCTGACTGAGGGGGGTTCAGAATGCGCCATAGAATATTGAAATATCGCCAAACAACCGATTTGCACTGTCCCTACATACAGGCAGGAGCAAATAAATGGTGTTGCGGCCAAATATTTGTTATGGTGCATTTTGCCCCCCTCAGTTACACTTCGCGTAATTTCTATTCGCTAATCGCTAAGTTCATATCAGCGAAGTATGCGGGCTTGGCGGTTTGAATTAAGCGAATTGATTTTAAGGCTGTGTCTTTGCCGCTTATTGCGCCCATTTTGGCGGTGCCGAGTTCGGTTGTGCCGTCCGGCGCCGTTGCGGTTACAGTGATAAATTCGTTTGTGCCGGCGTTTGCGTAGTCAAGCTCTATCTTAAAGTGTACCCAACCGCTTTCGCTGAGATTGCTGTACGGGAACAGTGTGTCTGCAGAATCAAGAGCGGGACCCTTGATGACAGCCGAGGCGTCGTTGTATACGACTTGTGCAAATACAGCGTCGGTGTTTGTAATCTTATTCTCTGCATTTTCAAAGTATATTCTGAAGTTTTTCGGCACTGTTGTGTCAATATATACATCGGTGTCAAACGTTACCTTGCCCGAGCTTATCGGGGTTTCAAGCACCTTGTAAACGTTTCTGTTTTCAACGTAGAGCGCGTCCTTGCCGGAGTAGCTTACAGCTGATGCTTTTGCGTCCTCTGTCTCAGTAGCTAAACCTAAGTTCCAGTCATTATATTTATCAGACTCAATTGGCTGAGACGTCGGCTTCGGTGCTGCGCTTTCGGCCGGGGTTTCACTCGGGTCAAAGCCCGCTTCGCCCTCGGTGAGCTTAAGCTCGCTGAAGCGTGCCTGTGAGTAGTATAGCTGCGGCGAAGCGTCCGACTGGTTCATCTGCGAGTCAATAACCACGCCGACATACAGCTTGTTACTGAGTCCTGAAATCTCGAGCGTGTACGGCTGTCTGATGTTGTCGGTGTAATCTTCTCCGCTGTCAGATACCGAGAGCTTAATTGTATCGCCGCTTCTCTGTATCCTAAGGTAGTTCGGAAGGTGGCAGTCTATTCCACCGCTCGGGTCTATTCCGTCATCGGGATACGTGTCGTATGGTCTCTCGCCGAGAACGTTGCCCGAGATAATCTTGCCGTCTTTGCTTGACATAAATGCACCCATTTTGTTATCTGTGCTGTTGGTTTGTGCGGGGTCTTTGTATATTCCCTTTCCTGTTTCGGTACGTGCCATAATTCTGTCGTTGCGTCCGTACTTTATCCAGCCGTCAACAATTGACGCCATTCTTGACTTTGAATCAAGAGTCTCACGCAGCATAAGTCCGAAGGATGCGCCGTTTTCATTTTTCGGCAGTTCGTCTATTTTAAGTGAAATATCGAAGTCGCCTGTAACCTCTTTGTACATAAAGTCGCACAGGTCAAAATACTTTGTGTCGCCTGCAATCTTTCCGCTTCCGCCTATCATATATTGGTCTTTGTCCGCAAAATAGCTTATAGCACCCTTGCCCGAATATGAGGTTGTGCCTATCTGCTTGTGCGACCAGCCTTCGGGCGCTGTAGAGCCGTTTACGTATACAATTGAAGTCGTGCTTCGCGTGCTTTCGCCCTTGTCGTTGTACGCAAGTGATGTAAGGTAATGTGTGCCGGCCGCAAGGCTTATGCTGTCGTCAATCGCTGCGCCGTCATAGGTCTTAATCAGTTTTTCTTCATCATACAGCTCCATTTTGGTGATGCTTGTGCCGTCTGCCGGGGTTGCTGCAGCCTTGTAGCTTAACGTTTCGTTATCTTTGATTACCGCCCACTTTGATTTGTTGCTTGTGCCGCTCATTGCAGCAATCGCGGGGCTGGTGACCGTTACAGTCGGGTTTGTCGGTGCGCTCTGCTGCTCTGTCCAGTCGTTAACGTACGCCTCAATCCAGGTGTAGCCCTTGAACTTACCGTTTGTTACAATGTCGCTCTCCTTCGAGCTGCCCATTCCGTTTGCCGCCTTCCAGTCCGCGGGAATTTCAAAGGTTCTGTGCGCTTCGGTAATGCCAGTGAATGCGCCGACTTCTTCATCACGGTTGATTATGCGTCCCGTCTGGTTTTTAACGTCCTCAATAACGCGGGCGTCAATATTGTCACGCTTCGGCAAAGTTGCGCCGACATCGCTGAGTATGTCAAGACAGTCCTTGCCCGCAAGCAGTTTATCACTCGGTATATTAAGGTCGCTGTATACTTCGTCGCCGAGTGAAAACGGGGTAGTCATTTTAGTAGCGTTTTTCTGGTATGCGCCGCCAATACCGTCGTTTGCCCAGTTGTCTTTTGTGACAGTGCTGCTGCCGAATACATAGTTGTCGGTCAAATAGAATTTACTCGGTTCAACAACCTTATCGTGATACGTCTTGCCAACTTCTTTTGCTATATCTTTAAAGTCATAAATTCTGTATCTCTTGCCCGCAACCGTACTCGGTCCGAACTTATAGTAGTTGTTTGAGTAGTTTATGAGAGAGGGGAATACCAAGCCCTTTGCATTTCCGGGGTGCGGTGAGGTAGGCTCGCCGCCGTATGCCGAGTTGGTAACACCCCAGTTGTAGACAACATTATTGCGAAAATCCGTTTTGTTAAGCGCTCTGTCAAGACGCGGTGAGCGGCTGTCATGGTGTGCGAACAGGTTACGCCAATATGTGGCGTTGGTTCCGCCAATGATTGCGCCGTAGCCGTGTGCGCCCTTGAAGTGATTAGACATTCTGAGACTTTCGGATGAGATTGTGTTCTGAACCGTAAGACGTTTGCCCTGAGCATAAGTGCTGTCCTCGGCAGAGCCCGCATACAGTGTCAGGCACTCGTCAATACACCAGCTTGCCGAGCAGTGGTCGAAGATTATATCGGTATTCCACTGACCGCCGAGCGCGTCAACCTCGTTGCCCGTGTCGTCAGTCGGACGGATGCGCATATATCTTATAATAATATTTTTAACGCCGTTTGCCATTCTAAGGTCACCGCCTGTGAGAGTAATTCCGTCTCCGGGAGCCGTTTGACCCAATATGGTAATGTTGCTGTTATTGATGTACAGCGTATCGGGTACATTGATAATGCCGCCGACGTCAAATACGACAACTCTGCCCTCGCGGCTGAGTGCGTCGCGCAGCGTTCCCTCGCCCTCGCTTTCAAGACTCGTTACGTGATATACCTCGATATCTGTCGGAGCGGGGTTTGTCGCAAGGTAAAACGCTTCGCAGTAGGGAGTGTTATTCTCGTCCCAAAGGAAGATACGCGCTGAATTTAAGTCAATCTTTGTGAAAGTGACTTCCTGCTGAGCGCCGCTTTCAAGCTCAATATTTTGAACGGCGGATACCGTCATAACGCTGTCAGGAATTTGTGTGGTATCGACAGCATTATCGAGAACGCCGCGTGCGCCCTTGGTGTACTTGCCGCCGCCTTCAGCGCCCGGAAATGCGGGTACGGAGTCCTCAGTTTGTGCAGGCTCGTACTGAGCGAGCAAAACCTGAACAGTCTTTTTGTCAGCGGTCGTATTCTTGACCGTCACTTTGGCTGTGTGCTTTTGTATGTACTGCCAGCTTTTAACGAAAACGGCATTTTCACGGTCTGCCTCCTCGTGTATTTCAGGCAGAGCTGTATCTTCTGCCAAATAGGCGTATGAATTAGGCACTGAGCCGCCTGTTTCGGCAAAAACCACTGCCGAAGAGAGCATAGACAGCAGCATTGCTGCCGCAGTCAGCCAAGAGAAAAATTGTTTCATAAGAAATAACCCCCTGTATAATAATTTTATATATTAATTTAAGTATATTTTACCACGAAACCACAGTCAATGCAAGCTTATTGTTTTTACGCAAACTCCGCGAGAACGTCGCCGTTTTGAGCAAAGATTTTCGTGCGGTGGATATCGTATGAGGTCACCGCCTGCGGCAGAGCTTCAGCACACGCGGTAACGGCGATTTCGGGCTTGAGATTGGATTGACCGCCGGCGGATAGAGTTAAGTTAAGCTCGGTTTTATATCCGTCTGCAGTCTTTTCGGCTTTGTCTGTTATAAGACTTGCGCCCTTAACGTAATCCATCAGGTTTACCTCGGCGCCGCCTGTCTTT
Source organism: uncultured Eubacteriales bacterium (assembly GCA_900542675.1). Lineage (GTDB taxonomy): Bacteria > Bacillota > Clostridia > Monoglobales > Monoglobaceae > Monoglobus. The sequence continues at coordinate 8,916 of UQOT01000030.1, forward strand.
TTGGTCTTTTTGGTCATCTTTATTATCGTAACCTCGCTGCGTCCGAAAAACTCTTTGATATCCTTTGAATTTAACGGCTCGTCCGTAAACAGCGTGATTTTGTATTCTGCCGACACTATGTCGTTTGCGCTCATACGCGGCGCGTACACATCAAGCACGCGTATGTCGGGCGGTAGATTAACACTGAGCTTTTCGCGGATTTCATCGGTGCTTGTACCGTCTGAAAATTCAATATCCGCAGTTTCGCACTCGCTCGTCACGCCGATTGAAAGCGGCAGTGAGAATGTAAGCTTCATATGCGGGTTAAATCCCTGCGAGTATTTAACCGGAAGTCCGGAGCGCATAATTGCACGTGTGAAGCAGCGCAGCAAATCAAGGTGCGAGATGTATTTTGCCATATTCAGCTTTGAAAACATAATTCTGTATTTACTCAAAGCACACACCTCCCCCAAAGCTTGCGGCTCCGCAGCCGCTGCATTTTTCACGGCAGGACGGAGTGGTTTTTTCTTCATACGCTTTTTTGTGTTCCTTTATGAGGAACGATTTGGGTACGCCTATGTCGGCGTAGTCCCACGGCAGGATTTCATCGTAACCTATTCGGCGCAGAGCGTAAAATTCAGGGTCTATGCCGCAGATTTCAAACGCCTGCATCCATCTGTCGTAGTCAAAAAAGTCGCTCCAGCCGTCAAATTTGCAGCCCAGCTTTTGTGCTGTCATAAGCGCCTTGCCCAGCCGTCTGTCACCTTTGGCAAATACCGCCTCAAGCAGGCTTATGTCGCTGTTGTGCCAGTTGTATACTATCTTTTTTGATTTGATATTTTCTTTTAAAAACCGCGCCTTGTTTTCCATTTCGGAAATTCGGTTTTGCGGCTCCCACTGAAACGGCGTAAACGGTTTAGGCACAAAGAACGATGTGCTTATCGTTATGCTGACGCTTCTGCCCTTGCGCTCCTCGGGCGGGATTGTGAAAAACGCTTCGTCAATTACCTTTTTGCCGAGGTCGGCGATACCCTTTACGTCATCGTACGTCTCTGTCGGCAGTCCGAGCATAAAGTAAAGCTTTATTCGGTTGTATCCGCCGCGGAACGCTATGCCCGCAGTGCGGATAAGGTCGCTCTCAAGAACGTTTTTGTTTATTACGTCGCGCAGACGCTGTGTACCCGCTTCCGGGGCGAATGTGAGACCGCTTTTTTTGACCTTCTGCACCTTTTCCATAAGCTCCATTGAGAAGTTGTCCACGCGCAGCGACGGCAGCGACAGGTTTATTTTTTTGTCGACCGTGATGTCAAGCAGCCGGTCAATCAGCAGCTGTAATTCTGTATAATCACTTGTGCTCAGCGAAGAAAGCGACATTTCTTCATAGCCGGTGTTTTTAAGGGCGCAGCCGGCAACCTGAGTCAGCTTGTCCACACTGCGTTCGCGCACGGGGCGGTAGATATACCCTGCCTGACAAAAGCGGCAGCCGCGAATACATCCGCGGAATACCTCAAGCATAACTCTGTCGTGAACCGTCTCCATAAACGGGACTATGAGCTTTTCGGGGATATAGGTATTGTCAAGGTCTGTTATAATGCGCTTTCTTACCTGCTTGGGTACACCCTCACGGTTCGGCTCAAAGCGCGAAATTGTGCCGTCTGAGTTATATTCAACATCGTAGAATTTTGGCACATATACTCCGCCGAGTTTTACGATATCCATAAGGAAATCGTCACGGCTGCGTCCGCTGCCGCGCCAGACTTTGTATACGTCCATAATCTCGTTGTTTACCTCCTCGCCCTCGCCGAGGATAAAGAAGTCAACAAAATCCGACAGCGGCTCGGCGTGGTACGCGCACGGTCCGCCGCAGCAAACAAACGGGTCGTTCGTTTTGCGCTCACTCGCAAGAAGCGGTATCCCCGCGAGGTCAAGCATATTTACTATGTTGGAGTAACTCATCTCGTACTGGAGCGTAAAGCCGACTATGTCAAAATCCCGAATTGGGATATAACTCTCCATTGAGAGCAGGGGAATACCTGCGCTTCGCATCTCCTTTTCCATATCATCCCAAGGCGCAAAAACGCGCTCGCACGCGGTGTCGGGGCGTTCGTTGAGCATATGATACAGTATTTTCATTCCGAGATGAGACATTCCGACCTCGTAAACATCGGGAAAACAGAACGCAAAGCTCATCATATTATCGTCCGCCGCCCAGTCCTTATGCACAGAGTTAAATTCGTTTCCTATATATCGCGCAGGCTTCTGTACCCGCTTAAGGCACCCTTCAAAAGCCCTTTTATAAGAAGTATCCGCCACAAAAGCACCTCCGTAAAGTCTATATATTATTTTAATTATAACACATAGCGGAGGAATAAGCAATAAAAAATGAGGCCCCGACGGGGCCCCTTGCGTTCTATTTCCTGCGCTGCTGTGCGGCGGCGCCTATAGTGCTGATTTGCTCGGTCACGTTTACGCTGTGCGTTTCGTCTCCGACTTTGACGGTATAGGTTTCGCCAATGGTTATTTCGGGCGAGACGATTACAATTGCGCTATAGGCTGCAGCAGGTGTGTATTCAGCGATTACATCGCCGCTGCTGCTTACAAGCTGTATTGTATCGCCTGAGCTGTGCTGCTCATCGGTATATAGAGTTATCGTATTCTGCGAGAGTGTTGTGTTTTGCTCAAATCCGCTTCTTGCTGCGGCGATTATGGTTGCGTTTTCGCCTATTGTCAGGCTGCCGTCCGGATCAAATACGCTGTTTGGTCCTGTAACCGAGCCGTTTTCCTTAACGCCCTTTATTGTGCCGCCGTTTAATATCATATTTCCGTTTGCGTCATAGCAGTCGTCGCCTGCCGAGCACTCTATGTCACCGCCGTTTATAATTAGCACAGTCTTGAGGTTCGCGGCGTTTCCGCCCGGCATACCGCCGCCTTGTCCGCCGTGCCCGCCTCCGCGATGAGGCATATCACCGTTTTGCGGGTCGAACGATGGTATTGTGCCCTGTATACCGTCTTGAGGCGGCTCCGGAGGCATATTTTCATTTATATTGCCTTGCGGCGGCTGAGGCGGCATATTTGCGCCTGTGCCGTCCTGCGGAGGCATATTTTCATTTATATTGCCTTGCGGCGGCTGAGGTGACATATTTGCGCCTGCCCCATCCTGCGGAGGCATACCTCCGCCGCCGAAGTTGATACCCTGCGTTCCGCCTGCGTTGAGCGAATCATCGGATGACACTATGCGTATCTTGCCGTCGTTTATTGTAAGAATATTCTTGCTCTCGATGCCCTCGGTGCATTTTGTGACATTTATATCGCCGTTATTTATCGTCACGTTTCCGTGACCCGAAATTCCTTTACAGTATTTTGACGCAAGCGTCATATTACCGCCGTTTATCTCAATTTCATCGGCACAGTGAACTGCGTGGTCGGTTGAGTTAATCTCAATTTCACCGCCGGATATTACGAGCATCCAGTCTGCCTTGAGCCCTTTTGCTGAGGTCTCAAATTCTGCGCTTACACTTTCGTCCTCCGGCATTCCGCCGCCGAAACCGCGCTGCGGTATGCCTTCTGTCAAAGCGGCGCTGCTTGTAGGGTCGGGTCTGTTTCTGTCGCCGAAGCTGCCTGAAGTTTGACGGTTTGTGAGCTCTGCCGCGTTGGTCGGCTCAAGAGTCGTCGTAATATTGAGACTTCCGCCTTCTATGTTCACTATCGACTCGCAGTCGATACCGTCGCAGGCTGCGTTAATATTTATCTCGCCGCCTGTGATGCTGAGGGTGTCGTTTACGTTAACGCCGTCGCCTGCTGCGGTTATATTTATTTTGCCGCTCTCTATAGTCAGGTTGTCGGACGCCTTTATTCCGTGCCCTGCGGCAGAATTTATATTAAGACTGCCGTCACCCTTTATCTCCAAGTTTTCCTTTGAGTACAGCGCGCCGTGTTCTGTCGCAGAGCTGTCTAAAGTATTATCGGAGCCGCTTTCGAGAGTGATGTATGCTTTATCGGCTTGCTCAATATAAATACACGGCTTATCGCCCGATGTTATGCTTGCGCCGCCTAAACGCAGCTTAACTTTTTCGTCGCAGCTAACTGTAATGCTGCCGTTTAGCGTGCCGCTCATCGTAAAGTCGCCGCCCTTTGTAATATTGACTCCGCTGTCTGAAAACGTTACGCCGTCGCCCGATGCGGTCTTTGACGTGAGGTCTATTGCACCTGTGTTCTGCTTCCACGAGTCATCGGCGTTGTCGTCTGATTTAATCGTGACGGTTTGTGTGTCTTCGTCCCAATCAACGTCCATTCCGAAAGCCTCGCTGACCGCGCGCAGCGGCACCAGTGTTCTGTCGTCCACCATCTGAGCGGGCGCGTCGAGTGCTACGGTCTCGGTTATCGCATTGCCGTTTTCGTCGGTATCGCCCTTATCAAGCGTCATTTCCGATGAGCCTATTGTAAGGCTCACGGTCTTAGAACTCTTTCTTGCGCTGACGGTCTCGGTTTCATCGTCCCACTTGACGAGTGCGCCGAGGCTCTCGAAAATCTTTCTCAGCGGAACCATTGTGCGGTCGTTTATCATTTGTGGCTGTACGTCAAATTCTATCTTGCTGCCGCTTAGCATAACGGTTATGTTATCGCTGTTTTCCGCAGCGGCACAGCCGGTACCGAATGTCAGCGCGGCAGATAAAACTGCTGCAAGTGTATTTCTTAAAATCTTCATAATATTTCACCTCATTATTATAGAAAAATTACGCTTTGGGCGATTCAGTCAGCATAACTGTAAGGTTGCCGTTTCTGCACCGGAGCTCATTTATAAGCTCCTGCTCGTCAAGCCCGGGCTTTGCCGAGATACGGTAGCTCACTTCGAACAGCGAGCCTAAATCGGTTGTCTTTATCTTTTCGAGCGTAAAGCGGCTTGTGTGAGCCTTTAAAACTTCATCAAAAGCTTCTTTGTAGTTTAAGTCCTCGGGAACAGTTATTCTGAGCAGCTTCTGTGCGCCCTTATTTTTAAACAGTCCGATTTTTTCGACTATTACCATAACCGCGCAGAGAATTACAACGAACATAGCTCCGTAGCCGAACATACCGACTCCACACGCGAGCCCGGCTGCAATGTCGAAAAATATAAAGCCTATGTCCTTCGGGTCGCCCGGCGCACTTCTAAAGCGGATAATGGAAAGCGTACCGGCGAGCGAGAATGCCCGTGCGATATTACTGCCCACAAATAAAATGATTACTGAGAGAATAACCGGCAGCATAAGCAGAGTGACCGCAAGGCTGCGCTGATAAATATTTTCATCCTGAGTCTTGTAATACGTAAATGCTATAACAAGTCCAAATACGAGCGCCGAAACAATAGTAACAAGCGCCGACGTAACCGTGATTTCACTTGTGATGTTAGTTAGAATATTGTTGAATAAATCTGTCATTTAATTTAGTCTCCTTAATTCAATTTCGTTGTTTGTCATCTGTCGATATGGACATTTTAAATTTTGTCTTGCTGAGGCAATTCATTATTTTGCCGCAGTAAGTGCGATAGTGTTTCCGCCGGAATATGTGACCCCCTTAACTATACCGTAGGTATTATTATAATTGCCTATCCACTCGCCGTTGCCTGTAATACTGCCGCCGTAATTTAAAGTGTATGAGCCGCTTGTCATATCGGGAGTTGATACAAATACCCACGAATACGCTTTTGACGGTACATAAGTTACTGTTTCATTTCCGTTTGTGTCCGTAAGCTTAAACGCTTTACCTGCCGGCTGAGAGGAAAATTGGGATGAGCTCCCGGGGCGTCCGCCAATACCGCTGCCCGACGAATTTGACGAAGTCGTAACATAATACTGTGAATTAACCGCGGTGGTCGGAGTTACAGCCATATCGGACGAGCCTGCACCTATTACGGTTCCGCCGGTTATCGTAAGCGTGTCACTGCTGCTGTCGCCTATGTCAAACACGCCGTTTCCGCCGCTTGTAGGGCCGTTTACAAGAACCGTACCGCCCGAAATAAGCCCGCTGCCGTTCGAGTCGAAGCCATCGCCCTCGGCTTCGATATAGAGCAATCCGCCTGAAATCTCAATATAACCGTAGCTTGCGGTATCCTCCTGACCCCAATTCGGCCCGCTGTGCTGTCCGCCCTGATTGCCGCCCGGAACTGCATATGCTGCCGCGGAACGTCCTGCAAACGTACTTGTGGCAGTCTGCTCACAACTTACATTCTTATACGTCTCACTTTCAGTAATTTCTGTACTCAGCAGCCCTGCTGCGGTTGCCGGTAAATCATATGCGCTGCTTGACGGCTCATCGCCTGCGGCGTTCGCGCCGTCGTCTGACGACACAATTCTCGTTGTGCCGCCTTGTACATATATTTTTGCCGCTTCTATACCCTCGTAGCTTTTTGTAATATTAATATCTGCGTTGTCGCTTATGTATAGATAGCTGTCGCCGTGAACTCCGTCATCGCCGGTCGAGGCTGTGATATTTCCTCCTAAAATGCGGACGGTGTTGTTTGAATGAACTGCATCGTCGTAAGTGTTAATATCAAACGTGCCGCCGCTGATGTATACAAGGTCACCCGCCTTTACGCCTTTACAGCTGTTTGCTGCCTCGGGATTACTTTCCGAAACATTCTGCGGCGCACCGCCATATGCGGTTAAGTCAAACGTGCCGCCCGAAATATTTGTTATAAACTCACCCTGTATGCAGTCCTGCTGGGAATTTACGGTTATATCACCGTCCGTAACAGAGACGTTTCCCGTCCCGCACTGTATACCGTCCTCGCTGCATACAATATTAAGAGTACCGCCGTTTATGTCAATCTCGCCATTGATATAATCGATAATTGTCGTTCCGTCGGTATCATATATAATTTCGTTTACCTGGACGCCCTCTTCGGCTTCTGTGACTTTAATATCGCCGCCCGAAACCGTGACGTTCTTTGCCGCTTTAATTCCGTCCTCGCCTGCTGAAATGTTAATCGTTCCGCCTGTTATATTTACGCAGCCGTCGCCCTCTGCCGGCGTTTGGGTAAGCGTGGTATCTTCAAGATACGCAATACTCGAGGCGTTCGCCTTAATCGCTTCGCCCGTCGAATTTACAGTTATATCGCCGCCTGCGACGGTGAGCAGCGTGTCCGCCTGAATACCGTCGCCGTTTGATACGGTGCCGTCCGTTTCGGTCTTTGTGCCTGTTGTAATATTTATTTTACCGCCGTTTATCGTTACAGTACCGCCTGTTACATATTCGCTCGTTGTCTCATCAAGAGACGGCGCTGTGTCGGATTTTATTCCGTCGCCGCCCGAGACGACCGTTACGGAGTTGTTTTTCTTTGTTATTTTTACAGATTCATCGCCCTTAATACCGTTATTCGCGGCATTTACGATTAAATCACAAGCGCCGATTTCGATATCGTTTTTACAGCGTATGCCGTTGCCGTATTCCGATATTGCGTAAAGCTTTCCATCGCCCTTTATCGTGAGGTCGTTTTTGCTGTAAATCGCCGTCGTGTCCTCTCCCGATGAGCTCGACTTAAACGTACTTTCATTTTCGGTCGGAACAAGCACTGCCCGACCCTTCAAGCCGTTAAAAGCATTTCCTGTGCTGCTCGTTACATTCACTCCGTCAAGATTTATCGTTACAATATCGGTTTTCGCCGCCGAATTTACCGCAATTTGTCCGTCGTACAACGTGCCTTCAATCGTGTATTCGCCTGCGGCAGTGATTGTAACGGTTGCTCCGTCCACAGTTACGTTTGCAACACCGTCGGCGTTTATGCTGTCGCCTAAAAGATGGATTACTCCATCGCTCGGCGTTGTTGAAGCATTCGGATCTGTTGTCTGCGTCGGTTCTGCCGCCTCTTTATAGTTATAAACCTCTGCCGCCGGCGTCATCTCATCTTTCCATATAAAGCACTTTAATTCCTGTGTGTCCTTATCAAAAGACAGCGGTTTTTCAAACGTTATTGTTCCCGTCTCATTTACATCGGCGGCTTCAACAGCCTCAAGCGCGCCGTTTTCATAAACCGCCGCATATAATTTGTAATCGCCCGCCGTGTTTACCAAAACATCGGCAGACGTCACTATGCCGTCCTCGCTGATAACAACATCTGTAATTTCCGTCTCATAGGCTTTCTGTGCGGAGACAAGCGTCGCCGCCGGGAATGTTATAAGCGCTGCAGCCATAAGCACGCATATTTTTCTGTAAATTCCCCTCATAATAATACCTCCAAATTCATCTGTATTTTTGCTTATCATTATCCTACAAGACGTTTGTATTCTGTGCCGTACTTTGAGAAGCTGCGGCGTTTTATGCCATACTCGGTGAGTGCGCGGGTCAGCCAGAGCGGAACGGCGCGGGCGGTTTTTATCTCCATAAGGTGCATATTATCGCTCAGAAGCTTTTCGCCGTAGTCGCCGCTTTCAAGCTGAACGTCGTATCGCCGCGAGCGTATGTTGCAGTCGAACGAAATACGAAGGTCCGGATTGCCCTTTTCAAAATACGCAATCCTGTCATAAGCAAGATAGAGCTTGGGGCTTAAGTCGTATGTGTTTAAAAAGTACGCAATTTCGTCAACTACCTGCTTGTTCATATAGTCCTTAATCTCGGGCTCCTCGCCTGTGCGCGTAAAGTCGTATGCCTCGCCGAGCTCTAAGGTTGTGCGTCGTTTGTTGACGATGCCGCGGTACTTCTTTTTAACCTCGAGATATACCTTATCGCTCATCTGCGGCACACCGTACGCCCGCAGGCGAAGTTTTTCTTTGTATATCGGTTTTGACAGCGACTTGCGTATCAAGTAGTCATCATCGGTGTCGTAGTATATGTTTGCTATTGTGTACGGCTCGTGATTTTGGTTGTGCACGTCAAGCTCCATATGCTCATCCATAACGGCAAGCATTTTTTTATACGTTTCACGGTCGAGCAAGTATTTATGCTCATATCTGTTAAATACTTCAATTGCCATTTTGTTTCACCTCATTGCTGTGTTATTTCTATACTTTTGCCGTCGCTTACGGCTGTAACCGTTCCGTCCTCGGTCAGATAAACCTTACTGCCGATGCCCGAGAGTACCTCAAGAGTTTCACTGTCCGGCGGGTTCTTTTTGCTGCACGTTATGACTGCCGTATCAGAATTGACGCGCTTTAAAAATGCCTCGGTATTTTTGTTGTACTTCCCGTGATGCGGAACTTTTAAGAAGCTGTGCTCAAGATTTAGCTGTGAAGATAATTCGCTCAGCCGTTCTTCTTCGGCGTCGCCCGCGAACAAAAATTTGTTATCTCCGTGCGTCACGCTGACGACAAGCGAAAAGTCATTGTCGCCCTCTTTATAGTACGTTTTTTGCGGCGGATACACCTCAAACAGCGTATCTGAGAGCGTAAACCGTGTAATCTCGTCAAGCTCGGTCGGAGTAATGTTTTTATCACGCGCTGCAGCGATGTAGTCTAAGTATTCTTGGTTTGTGCCCTCGTATTTCGGCGTTATGATACTTTCAACTTCAATGCTTCTCAGTATCTCTGCCGCACCGCCTACGTGGTCTTTGTCAAAGTGGGTGATAATCAAACAGTCCAGGCGGTCTATGCCGCTTGCCTTTAGGTGTTCAAGCACGTTGTCGCCGTCCTTGGTCTCGCCGCAGTCAATAAGCGCTGCATTGTCGCCCGAACGCAGTACAATCGCGTCCGCCTTGCCAATGTCAAGTACCTGTGCGTAAAATTCACCTGTAACTTCGGGTGCTTCAATAATCTCCGACTGTCTGCTTCCGCAGCTGCAAAGCGATAATAAAAGAACTGCCGCTGTGATAAGCGCCGCAAGTTTATAAATTTTCATCAAATCACCCCTTTCCTGTCTTTATGAGCCTATAATAAACCTCAATTCTTAAAATAAACTTAAAATCATTATATTTTTTGCAAAAATTTTTTGTATTGACAAATTATGTCGGATATGCTATGATAGGCTTAACAAAATAAAGGGGTACACCACTCGGGGTGTATCCCTTTTTGTGTCTTTAACAAATTTCAAGGAGGTACTATGTTATGAAAAAGACAGTAACAAAAAAATTGGCGCTCGCGGGACTGCTTATTGCTGTGGCGGTTGTATGCTCACCGTTTTCAATTCCGGTTGGAGCATCACGCTGCTTCCCGGTTCAGCACTTTGTAAATGTTTTATCGGCAGTGGTTTTAGGTCCGTTCTACGGTGTGGTTATGGCGTTTATTACGTCCTGCATACGCGTTGCGGTTGGTACCGGAACGCTTCTTGCGTTCCCCGGAAGTATGCTCGGTGCGCTGATGTGCGGGCTTGTATTTAAGTGTTCAAAAAATATCCCGCTCACTTGCGTGGGCGAGTTGTTCGGCACGTCGGTTTTGGGCGGACTCGCCGCGTATCCGATTGCGGTATTTTTAATGGGCAAATCTGCGGCAATGTACGCGTACATACTCCCGTTCTTCGTAAGCTCCGCCGGCGGCACAATAATCGCCGCAGTTCTGCTCTTTGCCCTCAAAAAGACCGGAGTGCTGGATAAATAAATCATTGATTACAGGGAATACTTGTGTTATAATATATAAATAAGTACACAAACAAAAAGAGGTAATCAAATATGAAAAGAGTGGGAATTCTAACGAGCGGCGGAGACTGCCAGGGACTTAACTCCGCCATTCGTAGTGTGGCAAAGGCGCTTTATGAGCGTTTTGGTGAGAATGTTGAAATTTACGGTATTAAGGACGGGTACTTTGGGCTTATCGAGGGTGAGTACAAGAAGATGATGCCGAAGGATTTCTCGGGCATATTAAATATAGGCGGAACCATACTCGGTACATCGCGCCAGCCTTTTAAGCGTATGCGTGAAGCGGATGAGAATAACGTCACCAAGGTCGAGAAGATGAAAAAGACCTATAAGAATATGAAGCTTGACTGCCTTGTGGTGCTGGGCGGGAACGGAACGCACAAGACTGCAAATCTTTTAAGCGAGGAAGGGCTTAACGTAATCGGACTGCCAAAGACGATTGACAATGACCTCTGGGGCACCGATATGACGTTCGGTTTTCACAGTGCGCTTAATGTCGCGACCGACGTTATCGACAGGATACACTCCACGGCTACCTCGCACGGCAGAGTGTTTATAGTTGAAGTTATGGGACACAAGGTCGGGTGGCTGACGCTTTATGCCGGACTTGCGGGCGGAGCGGATGTTATTTTGCTTCCTGAAATTCCGTATAATATCGACAGCGTTGTTGACCTCTTAAAAAAGCGTGAAGCGATAGGTAAGAACTTTTCGATTATCGCGGTCGCTGAGGGCGCGCTATCGTGCGAGGAGGCGAAGATGAAGAAGAAGGAGTTCAAAGCCCACCGCGCTGCAATGACACATTCGTCAATCGCATATCGTGTCGCAGACGAGATTTTTGAAAAGACAGGTAATACGGAAATCCGCGTTTGCGTTCCGGGTCACTTCCAAAGAGGCGGCAGTCCGTGTCCGTATGACCGAGTATTCACAACCCGTCTCGGTACAAGCGCCGCAAAGCTTATCTATGAGGAAAAGTACGGCTATATGGTAGCTCTTCGCAATAACCAAATCGTACCCGTGCCGCTTAAAGAAGTTGCGGGCAAATTAAAGTGTGTAGAGCCTGACTCCAACGAAATCATCACCGGACGCGAGCTCGGCATTTGCTTCGGAGACTGAAATAAGAGATAAGGTTTGTTTTCGGGCTACCGTATATCCATGAAGCGTGAGCGGATGCTTTGGTTTATCAAGGTTGCAAGGACACGGCTTTCGGTAACGGATTTGGTTAGTCTGCCGTTGCTGTCTATTACGTCGATAATGTAGTACTTGTGGCTTGACAGCAGGCGCAGGAGACTGCGCGCGGGTTCGTTTTCATCGGCTGCAATGTGCTCAGCGCGGCAAAGACCTAAATCTTTCAGTTTGTTTTTGTGATAAAGTATCTCTCTGAGCGATATCAGGGAGATATTTTTTTGCTCTGCGGCAAGACTGCCGAGCAGGAACACGCCGATTAAAATCAATGAAAAATTAAAGTCGCTTGTCACAAGCAAAGCGACTGCAATAAGCAGCAGAGCCGCAATGACAATACGGCTCGTTTTAAGCGTGATGTTGTATGCGCGGATTGCGCCCATACGCATAGAGAGAGCTGCTTTAAAAATCCGTCCGCCGTCGAGCGGAAGAGCGGGCAGCAGATTGAGCGCCATAAGTGAGAGGTTGATGTTGCGCGCGTATTCGATATATTCGTAATAATGCCGATACTGCATAAGATACGGCGCGGCAAAATTAAGCGCAAGCGCAAGAACACCGCTCATTATCGGGCCTGCGGCGGCGACAGATGTTTCAAATGCCGGGTTCTTAATGAAATCCACACCAAGTCTGCCGCAAATACCAAACGGCAGAATTTCAATTCGGGAAACGGGAATTTTCAGCTTCCGCGCCGCGAAAATGTGGGTCAGCTCGTGCAGCATTGCCGAGCCGTACGCGATTAAAAACAGGCTTAAATACCCGCCGAAAAACGCCGCGGCGAGCAGCAGAACAAACAGCGGGCTTATCCATAATCTTTTCAGTTTAATAAAGAGTTTCATATTTAATCAATAATCTCACATTCCGAAATTGAAAATGTCTCTGAGAAACGATGCCGCACCGCTGAACCACGAAAAAATTACATTAAGAGCGGCGCCGAAGTCAAATTCCCACCTGACCGCCCGCGCAAGAGCGCTTAAACAGTTTTTGCCGAAATTAAAACCCGATTTATTGATTAGCACGCATAAAACTATAATTATCGCGACTGCAGCGCACTGCTTTAAAAAAAGCATTCCTCGTCCCGAACGCTTAGGCTCTGCTTCGGCGCTTTCTCTGAGCCGCCTCGCGCTTGTTGAGTATTTTTCCATAAAGCATCCCTCTTGAACTTTAGTTATAATTAAGTATATTTATGCAAAAAATAAATATGCCCAAAAGCGAACAGCTTTGCAGGTGATAGATTAAAATGCCAAATTTTCAAAAAAGGTATTGACAAAAACAAAAAAATTATGGTATAATAGCAAAGTCGCAGTAAGCGGGTTAAAAT
>UQOT01000031.1 GCA_900542675.1 uncultured Eubacteriales bacterium
TTTTTCAACTATATTTTGTAGTTTACTTTTTTATTGTGTTTTTGCGTGGTTTTTTTGAAAAAATTTAGTGTTGAAAAATAAATTTCTTTCTGTTAGAATAATTAAAGATTTCAAGTTACCATAATTTTAGATATCATAAAGATGCAACGTTCCGCCAAACATTTTGGGTATGCGGAACACCGAAATACAAGGAGAAGAGTTAAAATTGAACAATACAGCTACAGAAAATATCGACAAAATTTGGACAGGCGTCACAAGACAGCTTCAGACCGAGATGTCAACAGTCGCGTTTGACACGTGGATAAAGCCGATTAAGCCGGTTGAGGTTGCGGGCGACTCGATAAAGCTCTGCGTCCCGGGCGGAAAGCAAAAGGGCGGACTTAACAGGAGTATGATTATTACCAAATACCGCTCGCTTATCGAAAGCAGTTTAGAGAACGTCACAGGCCGAGCTCTCGGTCTTGACGTATGCTTTGAAAGCGGGAATGATACCGCCGACAAATACGACCCTATTAATGAAGAACGTTCGTTAAACCCGAAATATACCTTCGACAACTTTGTCGTCGGAAATAACAATAATTTGGCTCACGCCGCATCGCTCGCGGTTGCCGAATTTCCTGCGCAGAAATATAATCCGCTGTTTATCTACGGCGGCAGCGGGCTCGGAAAGACTCACCTTCTTCAGGCAATAGGCAATTACTATTTAAAACGCAATCCGGGCAAGACCATTCTTTACACCACAAGCGAGAAGTTCAATTATGAGCTTGTAAACGCAATTAAAGACCGCACAAATCAGGAGTTTCGCAACAAGCACCGCACGGTTGACCTTCTGCTTATGGATGACGTTCAGTTTTTGGCAACACGGGAGCTTGCGCAGGAGGAGTTCTTCCACACATTTAACGCGCTCTATGAGGCGGGCAAACAGATTGTCCTGACCTCCGACAGGCTGCCGTCCGAGACTCCTCACCTTACGAGCAGGCTCAGAACACGCCTTCAAATGGGACTTCTGGCAGACGTTCAGCCGCCCGATTATGACACGCGTATTGCGATTTTAAAGAGCAAGATTGAAAACGAATACTTTACGTTTGATGAGGAAATAGTCGAGTATGTCGCAAGCAATATCCGCTCCAATGTGCGTGACCTTGAAGGGGCTTTAAAGCGGATTTTGGCGTATGCGGGCATAGAACGCACAAACACAATTTCTATGGAACTGGCTCAAAAGGCGCTTAAAGAAATTCTTTCGACTCTTCCGAAACGCAATATTACAATAGAAGTGATAATCGATGAAGTCGAAAAATACTACCACCTTCCGAAGGGATCTTTGGTGACAAAAAAGCGTTCAAGCGACGTGGCATATCCGCGGCACATAGCAATGTACATATCCCGCGTGACGCTCGACACCTCATACGCAGCAATAGGCGACGCGTTCAGGCGCGACCACTCAACCGTTATGAACGCGGTCAAGAAAATCACAAAAATGGTTGCAGAGGATGCGGATCTGCGCGCAAGCATATCCGAACTCGTCACCAATATAAAGAAAGATTAGCAAAGAAAAAATATGAAAATTTTTGATACAATAGCAGCAACAGCCACCCCACTCGGTTCGGGTGGCATTGCCATAATTAGAGTAAGCGGAGAGGACTCCGAAGCAATTGCTCGGAAAATAATCAGAACAAAATCAGGTAAGCCGCTTAAAGAGCTTGAAAGCCACAAGCTGTATCTTGCAGCTGTTCACCGCCCCGAAAAACCCGACGAACTGATTGACGAAGCGCTTATTTCGATTATGCGCGCACCGAACTCGTACACCGGCGAAACGGTTGTTGAGATAAACTGTCACGGCGGATACTTTGCCGCATCAGCAACGCTTGAAGCCCTGCTCGTCTGCGGTGCAAGACTTGCAGAACCCGGCGAATTTACACGCCGCGCATTTATGAACGGCAAAACCGATATGCTCGGCGCGGAAGCGACAATGGATATAATCGACGCAAAGTCAAATCTCGGGCTCAGCAACGCAGCTAAAGCTATTGGCGGCGCACTGTCTGAAAAAATAAACGAGCTCAGAGACTGTATTATGGAAATTACGGCAAATATTTCGGCGACAGCCGACTATCCCGATGAAGTCGACCCGATGAGTGCCGATGTGACAGAGTCGAAGCTCGCACCAGTGCTTGAAAGGCTAAACAGCTTGATAGACGGCTTTGAAACCGGCAGGCTTATGCGCGACGGAATTACTACGGTAATCGTCGGCAAGCCGAATGTAGGAAAGTCATCGCTTTTAAACACTCTGGTTAAAGACGAACGCGCGATTGTCACCGACATTCCCGGCACAACGCGCGACACGATAGAGGAGTATATAAGCCTTAAAGGCGCGTCGCTGAGACTTTTGGACACAGCGGGAATACGCACCGAGGCCGCAGATGATGTTGAGCGCATAGGAATCAGCCGCGCGCTTGAAAATATAGAAATCGCGGACTTATGTCTGTTTGTTATAGACAGCAGTACGCCGCTTGATGAGAAGGACGAAAAAATTGCCCGCGCTCTCACCGGCAAACGCGTAATAGCGCTGCTTAACAAAACCGATAAGCCGCCCGCCGTCACCCGAACACAGGTCTCGGAATTACTCGGCGCTGACACAGCCGATATAATCGAAACCTCAACGCCTAAGGACGGAAATCCGCAGGGGATCGACGAACTCGAAAGGGCGATAATTAATATGTTTGAAATCGGCGGACTTAGAGAAAACGATGTGTTTATCTCAAACACCCGCCAGCGTGACTCGCTTATAAAAGCGCGCCGCTCGGTATCTCTCGCACTTGACGCGCTTAAGGACGGCGTTCCGTTTGACATTCTCTATGTTGATTTGGAGGACGCTCTGTCCGCTCTCGGCGAGGTTACGGGCGCAACGGTACAGGAAGAAATCATTGACGAGGTATTTTCAAGATTTTGCGTCGGTAAGTAACGGGCAACTGCAAAATCAGCCGCTTAGATAAAGAGGTATAATAATGGACTATATAAACATTTCTTATGAATTTGCTGAAAAATACCTGCGCTACGCCAATCCGCAGCACACACAGGTATATCTTTATATAAAATACATTTTCAGCCGCGACGGACAGGCGCCGTCAATCGACGATATATCGGCAGAGCTTGACATAGCGCCGAACCGCGTAAAATTCATTCTCGGCTATTGGGCGAGCGAGGGTGAGCTTATTCAGTTTGACGATGGCTACACCCTGCCGGACAAAGGCGACTCGACGCAGACAAAAAAGGCAGAAATGCCCAAAAAACCGTCAAGGCGAAATGCATCAAGCCGCCCGTCGTACAAAAGCGATGAAATCGACGCAGCAGCCGACAAAAACCAAACGCTGTCGGGTATGTTCTATCAGGCGGAGAGTATTTTAGGCCATATGCTTTCGGGCAACGAAATCGAGCTTTTATACTCGTTCTATGACTGGCTCGGACTGCCGTGCGAGGTAATCGTAATGCTTCTGACCTACGCGGCGGGACACGGCAAAACCGGCAAGCGTTATCTTGAGACCGTGGCAATAGATTGGGCGGACAAGGGAATAGACACCTTTGAAAAAGCGGAAGAATACATAAAGCATCTTGAAGAGGTTGAAAGCGCAGAGCACAAAATCCGCTCGATACTCGGCATATACGACCGCGCGCTCACGCAGACCGAAAAGAAATACATAACCTCGTGGTCGCAGATGCAGCTTGATAGCGAACTTATCGAGCTGGCATACGACCGCACCGTCGCAAATACCGGCAAGCTCTCCTGCGGATATATGAACAAAATTCTTGTCTCGTGGCAGGAGGAAGGGCTCACGACCACCGACGCAGTCAAGCGCAGCGACGAACTGTTTAATATAAAAAACGGCAAATCCGACAAAGACAAAAACCAGAACACACAAAAGAGCAAGTTTAATAACTATGAGGACACGAATAAAATCGACTATGACGAGCTTGAGGAAAAACTGCTTGATATGATGCTCGACAACTAACCGATTTTAAATTAAGGAGGAGTTTACAATGCAATCGGCAAATTCACTTGCACTTCAAGAGCTCAGCGAAAGACGCGAACATCACAAGGCTGAGCTTGAGAAAAATACTGCCAAGGTTCGTGCCCTCGCGCCCGAATACGCGGCGCTTGAAAGCGATATGATGAACGCCGGCAACGCACTGCTGCGTTCGGTGCTAAACGGCGGCGGAGATTTTGACAAGATAAAATGCTATATCGAAAATAAGCAAAAAGAAAAGCGCGATATCTTAAACCGCCTTTCGCTGCCCGACGACTTTCTAGACGAAAAATACGACTGCACAGCCTGCCGCGATACCGGTTTTGACGAAAACGGTTTAAAATGCGGCTGTCTTAAGGCGCTTACGGCAAAATATGTGGCGGTAAACTCTAATATGACCGAGCTTATGAAATTGCAGACATTTGAAAACTTTGACTTTTCAATATTTTCGCCTGTCGGTGAAAGCGGTAAGTCCCCGCTCGACTTTGCAAAGTCGGCTTATGACAAGGCAAAAGTGTTTGCCGAAAACTTTGAAACGTCAAAGCCGAACAATATTCTTTTAAAAGGCAACGCCGGCACGGGCAAAACTTATCTTTCAAGCTGTATCGCGAATGCGGCGCTCGGACGCGGCAAAACGGTCTACTATCAGACCTCGTACAAGCTGTGCGAGCTTATGGAAAACTTGAAGTTTAACAAATACGAAAACCCTGACGAGCTGCAGGACGCTTCAAGCACCTTAAAATACGCAAATGACACCGACCTATTAATCCTTGACGACCTCGGCACCGAATTCATTACACAATTTACCGCAGCGGCGCTGTTTGACCTGTTAAACACCCGTCTGCTTAAAGGCAAGGCAACCATAATCTCGACAAACCTCAGTATGAGCAAAATGGAGGATTTATACAGTCACCGCCTGACATCACGCCTTATCGGCGAATATATGATACTAACCCTGACAGGCAGTGACCACAGACGTGATAAACTTAAATAAACGGGGCAGCACGCCCCGTTTATTTATTGTCGAATAATTTATTTTTCTCTAATGAAAACTATAATCCGCTCTCGATAAATATACGCAAGCAAAGCAATAAGCGTAATTATACTTATAAAGGAGCCCATCCAAAGACCGGGTGCCGTGAATTTAAGCTTTACCGTATGTGTTCCCTCACCGACCCGAACCGCCAAAAATGCATCCTGCGCGCACACTACATCTGTTCTCTTGCCGTCAACATATGCCCGCCAGCCCTTTTCGTAGGGCAGGGTAGTAAATAAAACTTCTCCGTCCTCGAGCGTGACCTCGCCTTTAAGCCATCTGCTTCCGTAATCGGTTATATTATATGAATCTGTTTTAACCTTCTCGCTGCAAGCGGCAAAAAGCTTATCCGAGTCAACAGACGCAACCTGAACATTTTTCATATAATTTGCATTGCTCAGCTTAAACGCAACCTTATCGCCTGTTTTAAAAACACCCAAACAAAACAGCTTTTTCTGTCCGCTGTCGTATTCAAACGGTTTATCTGCGCCGTTAACTTTAAGAGTAATGCTTCCGCTGTACTTAACATCAGTGTAAAAATAATACGTACCGTCTCTGTTTGCCGTGAATTCTCTGCCCGCACCGCCGTCTGTCTGTGCGACATTCGGAACGCTGCTTACAAACGACTGCCCGAGCAAAGACCTTGCAAAAGCATCCTGATTTGACATAACGGAACCACTGTACGAAATTGCATTAAGCGCACTCTCATCTGCCGCAAATCCGATACTCTGCGCATACGGATTTCTGTAAATAGTATACTTATTTGTCCGCCGCAGCGTTTCGTATTTATCGCTCACCTTCTTCTCAGAGCCAATATACCGAACGCCCAACAGACAGTCGGTTATCTCGGTGGAGCCTGCGTATCTGGTGAGAATATGCTCCTGCAGCATTCCCATACTTTTATTATATTTCAGCATATTATTGTTAAACGTTGAGCTGTAATGCGTAAGCCCTCTGTAACCGAAGCAAAGTCCGCTGTTGTTTGTATCAAACAGATTTTTCTCCGCCCGATAAAACCCGCTGTCAGTCTTCTTAATATCATCGGCAAAACTGTCGAGAACATCAGCACGCTCCCTATATTCAGCCACCGACGTGTAATGAAAGACCTTATCAAGACCCTTAAGCGTATCCACGCCGTTTATGCAAAGCTCTGTGCAAACTGCAAGTATCATCACACAACAGAGATAAGCACGCAGCCTATCCGGCGCAAAAGCATACGCTATAATAAGCGCTGCGTAGCCCGCCGCAAACACAAAACTTAATACGACAAATTTTGTGTTTTTAAGACATTCCTTGTCAAACAGCCATACGCAAAGTATAAGCACGCCGTACACCGCTATCCCGGAAAACACCCAGTTCTTTACGCTCTTTTCGGTTTCGATAAAGCCCCAAAATGCTGTCATTACCGAGAAAAAGCAGAACACATATGCATATCGATACGGGAACCAGTTGGGATACTGGAATAAATGCCACGCCGTGTCAATCTTCGTGATGAAAAAGCTTATAAACAAAACAAGGTATACGGCTGCCGCAGAAATCTTAACCCGCAGCTTTATTTTTGGGTTAAAGAAAAACACACCTGCCATAAGACCGCATATCATACCACAGAAAATACTCGGCGAACCGGGATTTGTTATAGTATCATACTGACCTATAAACAGTCTGCGAGGTATGTTGAAAACCTCCTCGCTCCAAAATCCTTTCCATGAGTAGCCGACATATTGAAGCTTACCGCTCACTATATCGAAAAATGACGGAAGCAGAATAAACATTGATAAAAGCACACCCAAAACGCCCGAGCCTACAACCTTTAAAAGCTTAACGCCCAAGTCCTTAGCGCTCATCTCCCCGCCGCGCGATACATATCTGAAGAAGAAGTAAATCCCAATAAAAATCGTACTCATATAGCAGGTATAGTAATTTGAAATCATAGAAAGCGCGTACGCAAATACAAATGTCCACGGAGCTCTGTCTTCCAAAATTTTCTCAAGCCCAAGCAGAATAATCGGCAGCCAAATCACACTGTCGAGCCACATAACGCACATAGAATAATGAACGCTGTACATAGAAAGCGCATAGCAGCACGAAAACAATACGACTGACATATCGCACTTTTTAAATACATATCTCAAAAAAATAGCAAACGTAAGTCCCGATGTTGCTATTTTCAGGAGGGTAATAACAAGAATTTCTTCAGGAATTGCCGAATGCGGGAAAAACACCGCAAGAAAAGAAAACGGACTTGAAAGATAATATGAAAACAGTCCGACCGTATTTCCTCCAAAGCTTTTTGTAAACGAATACTGCAAACTGTCCCCGCCGAGTAAAACGCGGTGAAGATAGCCGAAAAACTCCGCATACTGATCGTCCATATCCATAATAAGCAGCGTCTTATCACCGAACGGAAATATTTTCATCACCGCATAAACAATCAGCATACAAACAAGAGGCAGAAAAAACGCAAGCGCATATACAATACGTTTATCCATATTATTATTTTTAAGCGGCTTTTTAATTTTTAGCATTTTTTCTCCTTCTGACTATTACTGATGTTTTCTTCTTTAACAATATAAATCGGTCTGTTTTTGGTTTCCAAATAAGTTTTAGCAAGATATTGCCCTACGATTCCGATACATAAAAGCTGTAGTCCGCCGACTAGCAGTATCACGCAAATCATAGACGGCCAGCCGTATGCGCTGCCGCCGTACAATAACTGGCGCACAATTACAAATACTATTCCGATTATCGACATAAGAAACAGGATTATCCCCGTAAGAGATGCAAACGCGAGCGGAGCTGTCGAAAATCCGACTATTCCGTCAATTGAATATTTAAACAACTTCCAAAATGACCACTTAGTCCTACCCGCGCTGCGCTGAATATTTTCATACTCAAGCCACTTAGTGTTATAACCCACCCATGAAAATAATCCTTTTGAAAACCTATTATACTCACTCAATTCAAGAATGCTGTTTACCATCTGACGCGTCATCATACGATAATCGCGCGCACCGTCAACAATCTCGGTCTGTGAAATTTTGTTAATAATCTTATAAAAACTCTTTGCAAAAAATGACCGTATGACCGCTTCGCCCTTTCTGTTCGCTCTGCGCGTTGCAACACAGTCATATTCACCACTTTTAAGCAGCCCATACATCTCTTTCAGCATTGAAGGGGGATCCTGAAGGTCAACATCCATAATCACAACATAATTACCGGACGATTTCTGCATTCCGGCATACATAGCGCTCTCTTTACCGAAGTTTCGGGAGAATGATATATATTTCACCCGCTTATCTGAGACAGCAAGATTTTTGATTATTTTTAGCGTTAAGTCTAAGGAGCCGTCATTTACAAACACAAATTCAATTTCGGCTCCGATATCCCTTGTAGCGCTGCAAACCGTATTATAAAATATATCGATTGTTTCCTGCTCATTATAACACGGAACAATTATAGAAATTGTCTCCATTATCCCTCACATCCCTAAATATTAATGCAATTTTCTTTTGTCGATTACGCGTACTGCTTTACCCTCGCTGCGGGTGATGCTCTTGGGCTCAACAAGCTTGACGTTTGCCTTGATACCGAGCATCGAGAGAAGCTCTGCGCTGACTTTCTTTGTAAGCTGCTCTAAGTCCTTAATTTCATCGGTCATAACGAAGCTTGACAGCTCAATCAGCACGTCAAGAGTATCCTTATTATTAACACGGTCTACTACTATCTGATAATACGGTGCAACACCGTCAATACGCATAAGAACTTCCTCAATCTGTGATGGAAACACATTTACACCGCGAATAATAAGCATATCGTCCGTTCTGCCGACCGGCTTTGCCATTCTTACAAGTGTTCTGCCGCACTTACACTTTTCGCGGTTTAAGACGCACAAATCACGCGTACGGTATCTAATAAGCGGCATTGCCTCTTTAGTGATACAAGTGAACACAAGCTCGCCCATCTCACCGTCGGGGAGAACCTCCTCGGTGTCCGGGTCAATTATCTCGGGAATAAAGAAATCCTCATTTATGTGCATACCCGCCTGCTCCTGACACTCATATGACACGCCGGGTCCTATAATTTCGGTCAGACCGTATATATCATATGCCTTGATACCGAGCTTATCTTCAAGCTCAGCACGCATTTCTTCTGTCCACGGTTCCGCACCGAACACACCACCCTTGAGCTTTATATCATCTTTTGTGTATCCCATATCGTGCAAAACTTCAGCAAGGGTCATTGCATACGAAGGCGTGCAGCAGAGATAAGTTGAGCCTAAATCCTTCATAATCTTTATCTGACGCTTTGAATTACCGCTTGACATCGGTATAGCAACCGCGCCGATTTTTCTCGCGCCGTAATGGGCACCGAAGCCACCGGTAAATAATCCAAAGCCGTAAGATGTATGTACTATATCATTTTTGCCGGCTCCCATTGCCGAAAGCGAACGCGCCGCAATCTCAGCCCAAAGTTCAACGTCATTTTCGGTCATTGGTCCAATAACCTGTTTGCCGGTTGTTCCGCTTGACGCGTGTATCTCGGTGACCTTCTCAAGAGGAACGGCAAGTAAACCAAACGGATATTGATCGCGCAAATCGTTTTTTGTAACAAACGGCAGCTTTGCCAAATCCTTGAGCGTCTTTATATCCTCGGGCTTCACGCCCTTTTCATCCATACGCTCACGGTACATCTGAACGTTATCATATACACGTTTTACCGTGGCCTTAAGTCTTTCAAGTTGAACCTTCTCAAGCTGCTCACGCGGCATAGTCTCAAACTCTTTGTTCCAAATTGGCATAGCATTCTCTCCCTATAATTTAATTCGATAGTAATGTTATTTTAATTGTACAGTAAAAACATAATTTTGTCAACAAAAAAGAGGTTCCCCGAAGGGAACCCCTTTATAATTCATAGCTTAATACAATCGAATTGTATTACTGGATGTTGTAATCATACTCCCAAGCCATGTAATCAATAACATCAGCTGTCTTCTCATACATTCTTACGAATACGTAGTCAAGCATACCCCAAGCCGGAGCAACGCCTTCTGCAGTACCGTTGTTGAATGCGATTGAGATTGTCTTCGGTGCATCATCTGTAAGAGCGTCAGCTGTAAGAGTCTTATCAACTGTGATGTCGCCCATCGAACCTACACCAAATCTTGCACTTGCTGATCTTGACGGATCATATGTGTAGTATGTTGCGTCAACATTGTTAAGCGAAATTGTCTGAATGTCTGCCGGGTCAACAACTGCGTTAGCTGAAGTAGTAGCAATTGTAAGTCTGCCGTTCTGCTTCTTAATAACTGCGCCGAAGTAAACATCCTCATCATCATCGCCTACAGCGATCTTCTTAACATTCGGAACACCTGCAGCCGTTGTAAGGTCATCACCTGCTGTGAGCTTATCTCTAACTGTACCGTCAAATGTTATATAAGGTGTAGCATCTGTAATAGTTGTGCCATCTGCAGCCATTGTGAACTTGAATGCAGAACCTTCAACTGTATCGATACTGAGGTCGCCAACTACTGTTGAGTCTGTAACAGCTTCCTTAATCTCACCGTTCTCGTAGTATCTAACCGAGAGAACTCTTGTGCCGTCAACTGTTGTAGAACCAATGCTTGTAACGTATGCAACCGGTGCAGACGGGCTGAGACCAGGATTGCTGTTGTATATAACGAGTACGTCAGCAACATTTGTGTCGTCGCCGTTTGAGTAAGCTACAACGCTCTTGCCGCTCTGCTGTCTGAGTGCAGCACCTGAACCAATCTTGCAGTTATCAATATCAGCGCTTTCTGCTGCTTCTAAGTAACCGAATGTATCACCGGTCTTACCAATGTAGAAGATAAGTGTTTCTTCGTCTACATCAATCTTTGCAGAACCAATCTTGAACTGCTGAATTTCTTCATCATAGTCTGAGTTATCACTCTGAGCTGTGAGTGCGAGAGATGTCTCGTAATCGTCGCTGCCCTTATCTGTGATAGCCATTGTGATGTTCTTAATCTGACCGCTCTGACCGTTGAAGGTAATAACCTGACCAACGAATGCCTTAGCGAGGTCTTCCTTAGAGTCTACATCTTTATACTTAATTGTAGCTGTATCAGCGTCTGCTTCCTCATCGAATGCAGCAACATCAGCTGTCGGGTTGTCAACAGATACTGTTGAAGCGAAGTCCCAAACACCAATTGTGCCATCCTTGTAAAGGATCTGGAGCTGCGGAACAGCCTCGTTGAAGCTCGTGTTATTCTCAGCAGCGTTGAGTACGTAACCGTAGTTATCACCTGTCACGTTTGTCGAGCCGTTAACTGCTGTCTTATTGTAAGCTACAATCTTACCAAACTTGTCAACATAGAATGTACCAGCTGTACCAGCCTTAAGCGAACCTGTGTTGTATGCGCCTGAAGCTACATCGTAATCATTACCATCGATTGTGTAAGACTTACCTGTCTCTGATGTTTCAGAAACTGTTGTACGGCTTACGCTGCCAACAACTGCTGTATCAGCACCGAGAACTTCTACATCATAATACTCTTCGCCATTGTCTGTTCTTGCAATTACCGAAAGAACATCCCAAGCCTTGAGCTGTGTATAATCGTATGCCTGACCATCCTTTGTAATATTAACTATTACATTTGAGTCAGATGAGTTGAAGTCAATCTTGTTAAATCTTGTCGAAGCACCTGCTGTTCTGATTGAAGCAGGATCGTTCTTGAATGTAACTGTGCCTCTTGCGTTCACTTCATCAACAACTGCGCCGGCTGCAACGTTTACAAATACAACGTCAACACCGTTTGTTGTGTCGTTGTCAAGTGTAACAACTTCACCGCTGTATGCTGAATCCTTGTAGATTGTTGTATCGTTGAATACATCCTGGAGAGCGTCAATGCCTGAACCAAGGTATCTGCCGTTTAAGATAACTGCAGGTGAAGCTGAATCATACTCTGTACCTTCCTGGAGCTTGATCTTTGTAGCGCTTCTGTCTGTGTCATTCTTCATGTAGCAGATATAGCTGTTCGAACCTGAGAGGTCAAGGCTATCATACTGAGCAAGTGTAAATGACTGCTTTGTATTTCTGCCTGTAGCTTCTGTGATCGAAAGAAGTGTATCTGTGTCGTTCTTGTTATCCTTAGCGTATACAACTACGTCATAACCGAGGTAGTCATTTGCGTTTGTGTCGCCTGTGTAAAGGTCAACTGTATCATAGAGCTCATAGTCTGTGATAGAAGTGTCGTTTGAACCGAGGTAGTTATCCTCAATGTAGAGACGAATCTTCTGATTTACAGATGTGTCGATAGAACCAACAGCTGTGAGTTCTGTAACGTTGTTAGCCATTACAACACCTCTGAGCTTCTGGATACCGAGGTACTGGTTCATGAGAGTCTTTCTCGGGCTCCATGACTCGCCGTCCCATACAACATACTGACCCTGGCCGTTACCATAAACGTATCTGTCCATAAGCGGAGTATCGATAGCGTTGTATGTCATCTGTGCAACCTGGCCTCTTGTAGCTTCCAGACCTTCAGTTGCGCCGATTACGCCCTTGAGTACGTTCTGCTGCTGAGCTGCGAGGAGGTAACCTGTCGGGTAACCGCCGTTTTCTGCTGCGTACGGCTTGTAACCGAGTGTCTCCATGAGCATCTTAACAACGTCCTGATAAAGAACCTTATCATCCGGACCGAATGTACCGTCGCCATAACCGTTTACAACACCCTGGTTTGTAGCGTTAGCTATGTAACCCGATGCCCAGTGTGACGAAGGAACGTCTGTGAATACTGTGTTGCTCTGTGCAACAGCGCCTGTCTGGCCCTTAATTCTTGCAACAATAACTGTGATTTCAGCTCTTGTAATTGAATCAGCGGGACGGAATTCCATAACGCCGTTATTGTCGTTGTCGTCGCCGGTGAGAACACCGAGCTTGTTTAACGTTTCAATTGCTTCATAGTAATTGTCGCCGTCTGCAACATCACCAAATGTCTGAGCAAACGCAACAGTGCTTACCATCATAGCGAAAACCGCTACTAAAGCAATGACCTTTTTGAGATTTCTCATTGTCTCAAATCCTCCTTAAAATATTAAAATTTTAATTTTTTTTACAAAATTAATTATATTAAACTAAATAACGCACGACAGAACAAGTTTATCCTATCATACATTTCTTAGCTTATAACAGATTATAACACCAAACAGCCCAAATTGTCAATATCTATTTTGATATTTGCGGGTTTTGTGACATATTTACCAAAACACTTTAGCTATTTTTGTGAACATCTCAGCGAATTATATACAAACTGCTTGAAGAGCGGATGCGGTCTGTTCGGACGTGTCTTAAATTCCGGATGGAACTGTACACCCACAAACCACGGATGGTCTTTAATTTCAACTATCTCCACCAGTCTGTCATCGGGCGATGTACCCGCTATCACGAGCCCCTTATCTTTAAGCTCTTCTCTGAAATCGTTGTTCATCTCATATCTGTGTCTGTGTCTTTCGCTTATCTCTCTTGTATCATACGCTGCCTTCGCAAACTCACTCTCATCCCTTAAAACACACGGATAAGCGCCGAGCCGCATTGTGCCGCCCATATCGGAGATGTTTTTCTGCTCGGGCATCAAATCGATAACCGGAAACACCGTATCGGGATTAAGCTCCGCACTGTGAGCGCCTTCCATACCCGCAACGTGTCTTGCAAACTCGACAACCGCAAGCTGCATTCCGAGGCATATTCCGAGAAACGGAACCTTATTCTCTCTTGCATACTTAATTGCAGAAATTTTACCCTCGATACCCCTGTCACCAAATCCGCCGGGAACCAAGATACCGTCTGCGTCCTTTAAAAGCTCCGCTGCGTTATCGTCCGTGACGTTTTCGGCATTAATCCAGTCTATATCCACGTCCGCGCCGATATCAAATCCACCGTGTCTAAGTGCCTCAGCGACGCTTAAATACGCATCGTGCAGCGCAACGTACTTTCCGACAAGCGCAATTCTGACTTTTTTGTCAAGATTTTTTACCTTATTAATTATACCGTTCCACTCTGTGAGGTCAGGCTCCTTTGCATTTATGCCGAGTCTCTCACAGACCTTACCCGAAAGCCCTTGTTTTTCAAGCATAATCGGAACATCATAGATTGTATCACAGTTGAGGTTTTCAAAAACACATTCCTTTGAAACATTGCAAAACAGCGCAATCTTATCACGCTGAGACTGCTCAAGCGGAACCTCACTTCTGCATATCAGCATATCCGGCTGAATTCCTATGCTTAAAAGCTCCTTAACGCTGTGCTGCGTCGGCTTTGACTTAAGCTCGCCCGAGGTTCTGAGGTATGGAACCAGCGTAACGTGAATATACATCACATTCGCCCTGCCTACATCGCCCGCAACCTGTCTGATTGCTTCAAGAAACGGCTGACTCTCTATATCTCCGACCGTACCGCCGATTTCGGTGATAACCACGTCCGAGTTACCCTCGCCGCCGACGTCATAAATCTTTTGCTTAATCTCATCGGTGATGTGCGGTATAACCTGAACCGTACCGCCGAGGTATGCACCCTGTCTCTCTTTTGTAATGACTGAGTTATACACCTTACCGGTTGTAATGTTGCTGTTTTTAGTCAGGTTTTCGTCAATAAATCTTTCATAGTGCCCAAGGTCCAAATCGGTCTCCGCGCCGTCGTCAGTGACATACACCTCGCCGTGCTGATACGGACTCATCGTTCCCGGGTCGATATTGATATAGGGGTCAAACTTCTGGATAGTCACCCTTAGACCGCGGGTCTTTAAAAGCCGGCCCAATGATGCCGCTGTTATTCCCTTGCCAATACCGGAAACAACACCGCCGGTAACGAAAATATATTTTACAGCCATTGTCCTCAACCCCTTATTTCTAAATTTTCTAAATCAGCGGATGTTCCCGAAATTACAAACACTTTCTGAACATACACTAACTTATAGTATTTTAATACCTAATCCCGATAATGTCAAGACAAATTTAGAAATTGTTTATAAATTGTAACCGTTTGTAACTTTATGTAACAAAAAAGTATTTGCATTTTTACAAAATGTGTGATATACTCTTTTCGTCCGATACATAACGGCTCAATTTGAGGGCTTACACTTTGTATGACGACAAAAGCTTTGATTGGGTTCCCAACAGAGACTGATTTTTTAAAAAATTTTCATACCCTAAAACCATTAAAGACATTTTTGTCTTTTTATTTGGGTATGTCTTCTCTGCTTGGATACCTCTATATTGGGTATCCGTTTTTTATGCCCACAACAAAATGTATATTGCGTTTATATAATGCTATATATAATTAGGTAGAAAAGCAAACCTTAATTTAAAGGAGAAGGAAAAATGTCAAAACAAACTGTACGTAAGAAAATTACAACAAAAACCATCCGCGCTATGAAGGGCAGCGAAAAAATCTCAATGCTGACCGCTTATGACTACTCGATGGCAAAGCTTGTGGATAGTGCCGGAGTGGATATGATACTTGTCGGCGACTCGCTCGGTAACGTTATGCTCGGCTACGATGACACAACCCACGTGACGATGGAAGATATGCTTCACCACACAAAGGCTGTAACACGCGGAGCTCAGCGCTGTCTTGTTGTCGCAGATATGCCATTTTTATCGTGCCACTTGGGCGTTTACGAAGCGGTTAAAAACGCAGGTGCGTTCATCGCCGAAGGAGGCGCTGCTGCCGTAAAGATAGAGGGCGGCGAAGAAGTTGCTGAAATTATAAAGGCTATAACAAACGCAGGTATACCGGTGTGCGGACATCTCGGACTGACGCCGCAGAGCGTGAACCAACTCGGCGGATACGGGGTTCAGGCAAAGACCGACGCCGCTGCGGAAAAACTGATAAACGACGCTAAAGCGGTAGAGGCGGCGGGCGCATTCTGCATCGTACTTGAGTGTATACCGCACGCGCTCGCGGAAAGAGTAACGGAAGCGCTTTCAATCCCGACTATCGGTATCGGCGCAGGTCCTGCCTGTGACGGACAAGTACTTGTTTTGCACGATATGCTCGGAATGTTTGACGATTACGTTCCATCATTTGTAAAACGGTTCGCCAATGTCGGTGAGTTTATCACGGACGGCGTTTCAAAATATATTGACGAGGTAAAGGCTGTAACCTTTCCCGAAACAAAGAATAAGCAATAGCAGAAGAGGAGATACACTATGAAAATAATAACTGCTCCGTCGGAGCTTAACTCATATGCCAAGGAGCAAAAGGCTCTCGGCAAGACAATCGGTCTTGTGCCGACAATGGGCTATTTGCACGATGGTCATAAATCGCTTATCGAAAAAAGCTCCGCTCAAAACGACATAACAATCGTAAGCGTATTCGTAAACCCGACACAGTTCGGAGCGAACGAGGATTTAGACACCTATCCGAGGGATTTAAACCACGACAAAGTCGTTGCGGCAGACGGAGGCGCAGACGTAATATTCCACCCGACTCCCGCCGATATGTATCCCGTAAACTACGGCACATATGTAAGCGTCGACAGCGATATCACAAAAATCCTATGCGGCAGGTCACGCCCGATACATTTCCGCGGAGTAACCACGGTTGTAAGCAAGCTGTTCAATATTTCTATGGCGGACAAGGCATACTTCGGGCAAAAGGACGCGCAGCAGCTCGCCGTGGTAATGCGTATGGTCAGCGACCTTAATATGAATATCGAAATAGTACCGTGCCCTATCGTACGCGAGGCAGACGGGCTTGCTATGAGCTCACGCAATACCTATCTCTCTGAGGAGGAGAGAAAGGAGGCTCTTGTTCTCAGCCGTTCGCTCAGAAACGCCGAAACTGAAATAAAAGGCGGAGAAACCGATATTGCCAAAATCAAGGCGGAGATAACTAACACTATTAAAACCTCAAAAATCGCAGATATTGAATATGTTGAAGCATACACTTTCCCAAATCTCCAGCCGTGCGGTGGAAAGCTCACAGAGCAAACACTTATAGCCCTCGCAGTGAGATTTGGCACAACAAGACTGATTGATAACATAATCGTAAACCCCTAATGGCAGGAGGAATTAATATGAACATAGAAATGATGTGCTCAAAAATCCACCGCGCAAAAGTTACCGACGCGAACCTTAACTATATCGGCTCAGTCACAATTGACGAGGATTGGATGGACGAGGTGGGAATTCTCACAAATCAGCAGGTGCACATAGTTAACGTAACAAATGGAGAGCGCCTTATAACCTATGCAATTCCGGGCGAGCGCGGAAGCGGAGTAGTGTGCCTAAACGGCGCCGCCGCCCACAAAGCAAACGTCGGCGACACCGTAATAATAATCGCCTACGCTACAATGACATACGAAGAAGCAAAAGGATTTAACCCAAAAGTTAAGTTTATTGAAGGAAGTATCTAAAAAACTGAATTATTATGAAAAGAACAAAGGCGCCCTGACGGGGCTGGAGCCCGTCGGGGCTTCTGAGAGAGTTGCCGTATTAGCCATAGCATATTCTATGGCGCATTCTGAATCCCCTCAGTCACGGACAACCGTGACCGCTCCCCGTTGGGGCGCCTCTCGTGCTGCCAATAATTTTATAAATTTTTTGACAGTTTGAATGCCCCGAGCGTATTTTGCGCTCGGGGCATTTTTATATTACTCGGCTATACTTAACGAAGCAGCTATTGTTTTAAGCTCATTCATTGCAGACTCTCCGTACAATATTGTCGGTATCATACGGATTATTTCCAAATCATAGGAACTCATAGGGAATACAGACATTTCAAGTATATATTTTTCACCCTCATTATCTTCAATTTCTATTGCTTTAAGATATCCGGCTCTGCCGCCTAAAGATACCAAACCATAAGGCTTAACATCCGCAATCTTAGTAAACTTGGTTTCAAAATACTTTGACATATTGTTTATCCGATACTCCGGGAGACTTGCGGTCTTCTGCTCAGGCATAACATACAATTCATATCTGTTATTCGAATTGTAGAGCATCAACATATTTTCTGAGCGTAAACTTTCCTTATAACCCGAAGGTGCGCTGAAGGATATCTTTGAAACACTATGCTCAGTTGTATTATCTTCATTGCTGACAATCATAAGACTTCCGACTTTAGACTTATCAATCGGAGCAAATGTCATAGATTGCTTTATAGTTTCAATATCAGCCTCAAGCTCCGGAGAGTATGAAAATGTACTTCTGTAAACATATTCACCGAGTTCAAACAGAAAAACCTGTGTGCACTCTTGAATGTCCGAATAATCAATGCTCAGCGTATAGCCTTTTGCACTTATGCCTCCGAGCTCTAAGTCCTGAACTTCACTGATTTCAACACAGCTTGGATTAAATTCTTCAACATCTTTTTTATATGACTCGTTTACCCATTCGCTGAGCTTAGCATTATCCTTCGACTGAACACCGACATATACAGCAAGTTGATTATCTGTGTTATGCTCCTTTCCGATAAATCTAAACTCATTCAGCTTATTACTGTTTCCCAAATCAATCATATATGCGGGAAGGTTCATACTGAAGTTATACTCGTTATTCTTATACTCTCTAAATCCGTCCTTAACCTCTGATAAATCAGCAACATCCGAAAAACTGCCGGTATTCGCCTTAAAGGTTTTTAAAACCTCAAGTGTCTCATTTTTAACCGAAGCGTCAGCATCCGAATCAACGATTGCAACCGCACGATAAAGCATATCATCCTTATATGCCGCTTTAACAACGAGTGAATTCTCGGTTGACTTCGCCTCGCAATAGAAATAGTTTAAACCGTCTTCGCCCTTTTCAGTCTTTTGAACCGCAACAGTCTTTTTATTCAAATCCTCTTTAAGGCTTGAGAACAGTTCGCTTTCTGTCTTACTGCCTGCATATTGTATCATAATAATAATGCCGGCAGTACCGTCATCATTTGAAATAATAGTCAAATCCCCGGGGAATGACCTGCTCACAATGTTATACTCTTTTGAATTCTTCATAGACCAACCATAATAGCTGTCTCCGAAATACTCTTTATCCGAGCTGTGAAGGATATTTGAATAATCTGATATCGCCGAACCGCCCGAAATCTTTTTTTCGACCGTAACAGACTCGGTTACATCATTGTATGATACATCAGCCCCGAAATTCTCGGTTATAAATCTAAGCGGAACCATAGTTGTATCTTCTGCCAGCTCGGGCGCAAGTAAAAGTCCCTGCTCCATACCGTTAACTTTCGCCTTAGTGCTGCCTATCCATATTTCGATTACCACATCTTCGTATGTAAGAGTAACCTTTTCGTCGGCTTCGCTCCAATCAACCTTTGCGCCAAACGCCTCGGTAATAACTCTGACGGGAACAAGCGTAGTTCCTTCCTTCTCGTACGGTGCTCTGACCGTTACGTCCTGACCGTTTATTTTAAGCGTACTGTCTCCTATCTTAAACGCGATGCTTATAATTTCATCTTCCGTAATATTCGAGTCAGCCTGCTCACCGATTTTTTCAATTTCATCGATAGTGGTCAATACTTTCTCTGTATCACTCGTAGCCTCAGCAGCATTTTCTGCCGCTGCTGCGGGGAAAGATACTGTTAACATACCGGCGCATAACAGCCCTGCTATTACTCTGCTCCATTTTGTTTTCATAATAAATTTCACTCTCCTATTATAATATATCATATGTTTTAATTATTTTGTGAAAAAGTAATTGTTGTCTCGGTCTCTGAGCCGCCGCGAATAAGCTTCAGCACCGCAGAACTGCCGGGAATATATTTCTTTGAAATTTCATTCCAATCCGATACCGTTCCGACATACGCGCCGTCAACTGCGATAAGCGCATCTCCGTTTTGTATCCCGGCAGATGCCGCCGCTCCGCCCGAAACTACATTTTTAAACGTGACTCCGCCGGTCACCGGCAGCCCTATCCGAGCCGCCCAGCTTTCTTCAAGTTCTGCGTCAAGTCCCGGTCTGTTTATCTTACCGTAAGTATTGAACTGATTTATAGCATAGTTTACGTCCGAAACGGGAATTGCAAAATTCATACCCTCAACACTGACCGAGACATACCCCATCGAATTTATTCCGACAACCTCGCCTTTCAAATTAACAAGCGGACCGCCACTGTTTCCGGGATTAATTGCCGCGTCGGTCTGAATTAATGTATAGCCCCTGTCTATGCTGCGGTTTATTCCGCTGATGATGCCCGCACTTACCGAGTTGCGCATCCCTATATTAACCGGTGTTCCGACAGCCAGCACCTGCTGACCCTGAGAAAGCGAGTTTTCATCGGCAAACTTGGCAGGCACAAGACCCAGCTTATCAATTTTTATCACCGCAAGATCCAATGCTTCGTCAATATATTTCAGTCTTGCCTCATACCCCTGATTATCCGATAAGATAACAATAATAGACTTCATATCCTTAACAACGTGTGCGTTTGTCAAAATTTCACCGCCGCCTGTAATCACCACGCCCGTACCGTGCGCAATTCCCTCGGCATATTTATCCTGATACGATGTTTCTGAATTATAGTTTCCTACAATAGATACCACGCTTGGAGATATTGCCGCTATAGCTGCGGAATAAATATTATTTCTGCTGATATTAATTTCAGATGTCTCGCCGTTCCAGTCAACCTGCGCTCCCAAACTCTCGCTGACCGCGCGAAGCGGAACATAAGTAGTACCGTCTATTATCATAGCATCGGTATTAATAATATTTCCGTCAACATAAATTGTCGGAACCTCATCCGCAAATGTTCCAAACGGCAAAAGACATATCAATAAAACGCTGATAAAAACAAAAAACTTTTTCATAATAATCCTCCAATATTATTCACTATATGCAAATATTTCTGTTTATGGCAATTATACCATATAATAAATTATATGTCAATTAAATCCGAAATCTTAAAAAACGTCTATCCTTAATAAATTACTGTTTTAGATTTGGGACAGTAATACTTCTGAAATTTGCTCTTTGGCTTTTGGAGGATTGTCATACAAAGTTTTCCCTCGTTTATCAGCGGAGCAATATATCTTTTGACAAAATATGAAATATTGCTGTATCCGAAATGCCCCGCCATCTCCGCTCGGCTCCTCGGAACAGAACAGAATTTTATAATTTTAGTGCAAATTCAGCGCAATTTTAAGATAAATTAAATAAAAGCGAGAACCCGCAGCACGATGGCAGCGGGTTCTCGCTTTTATTTAATATTTTAAGTCGGATTACGAATTTAAGTTTTTATCAAGGATGTCAAGCTGATGCTTAATCTCTGCCGGCAGTCTGTCACCAAACTGTGCAAAATACTCCTTGATATTTTCGAGGTCTTCCTTCCAAACCGACTTGTCAACGCTGAGCAGTTCATTAAGCTGGTCGTCTGAAATTCCAAGACCGGTTGTATCTATGTCAGAAGCTGTCGGAAGCAGACCTATCTCACTGTCGTGAGCGTCAGCATTACCTGCAACTCTGTCAAGAATCCAGAGGAGGACTCTCATATTATCGCCGAAGCCCGGCCACAGGAAGTTGCCGTCTTCGTCCTTTCTGAACCAATTTACGTGGAAAATCTTCGGTGCGTTCTCAC
>UQOT01000032.1 GCA_900542675.1 uncultured Eubacteriales bacterium
TTTGCTCATAAAAATATGCACCTCCAAAAGTGTCTAACTTTTGGGGTGCATATCAGGGCGGGGGCGCCTTTTAAAAGTAAAGTAACCCCCACCAACCAAAGTTAGGGTTACTTTAAACTCAATTATTTTGGTATAACCGTTTGAGGTCTTACCTTTTTCTAAGTTTATTATACTATGCATTTTCACATCAAAATTTGTGCTCCGAAGTAGAGAAGGAGGATTAATCCCAATATTATTCGGTACCAGCCGAATACTTTGAAGTCGTGTTTTTTGATATAGCTCATCAGGAATTTGATTACAATGACCGAGACGATGAACGCGACTGCCATACCGACTAAAAGTACGATAAGCTCTGCGTCTGTAAATGCAAGTCCGAATTTCAGCATTTTAAGCAAGCTGTAGCCGAACATAACAGGCACGGCGAGGAAGAATGTAAATTCCGCCGCGGCAACTCTCGATACGCCTATGATAAGTGCGCCGATGATTGTCGAGCCCGAACGCGAGGTTCCGGGAATAATCGACAGAACCTGAAACAGACCTATAATGAACGCGGACTTGTATGTGATATCGTTTAAGTGCGCTATTCTCGGTATTGTTTTTTTGTTTCGGTTTTCGACAATGATAAATCCGATACCGTAGATTATAAGCATAAGCGAGATAATAAGCGGTGTGTGCAGATGTGCGTCGATAAAGTCGTCAAACAACAGCGTAACGACTGCGCCCGGTATACACGCTATGATTACCTTGCCCCACATTGAGAGCGTGTCTTTTTTGAGGATAGGCTTAGATTTGTCCTTAAACTGCACCGGAAGCAGCATATTCCAGAATATGACGACAACGGCAAGGATTGCGCCGAGCTGGATTACGACAAAGAACATCTCTTTAAAGTCCTCGCTCATATTCATATGTATGAACTCGTCTACAAGCAGCATATGACCCGTGCTGCTGATTGGCAGCCATTCGGTTATACCCTCGACTATGCCGAGGAAGATTACTTTTAACAGTTCGATAAAATTCAGTCCCATAAAATCCTCCGTGAAAAAAATTAAATTCGTCTGTCAAGCACACCGATGCGTGCCGCGCGGTATTCCTCGAAGCTGCCGTTTTCTATCGCATCGCGGATTTCGCGCACGAGGCTGTTGTAAAAATACAGGTTGTGCGTTACCGCAAGGCGCATAGCCAGCATTTCGTTTGCTTTAAACAGGTGCCTTAAATATGCGCGTGAAAAGTTTTTGCAGGTGTGACAGCCGCACTCCGCGTCAACAGGGCTTTCGTCGCGCTCATACTTGGCGTTTCGGATATTTATTATCCCCTCAGAGGTGAACAGCGTGCCGTGGCGTGCGTTTCGGCTCGGCATTACGCAGTCGAAGAAGTCAACGCCGCGGTATACCGCCTCAATAATATTCACAGGCGTGCCGACCCCCATTAAGTAGCGCGGTTTATCAATCGGCATATATGGTTCGACGCTCTCGATAATACGGTACATTTCCTCGGTAGACTCGCCGACTGCAAGACCACCGATTGCGTAGCCGTCTAAGTCGAGCTCAGCAATGCGCTTCATATGCTCCTGACGTATATCGTCATACGTTCCGCCTTGATTAATGCCGAACAGCATTTGATTTTTGTTTATTGTGTTATCCAGCGTATTTAGTCGGGTAAGTTCCGCCTTGCATCGCTCAAGCCAGCGCGTGGTGCGTGCGACCGAACGTTCAACATACTCCCGCGGGGCGGGATTTTCGATACACTCGTCAAACGCCATCGCGATTGTTGAGGCGAGGTTTGACTGAATTTGCATACTCTCCTCGGGCCCCATAAAAATCCTGTGTCCGTCAATGTGCGATGCGAAGTATACGCCTTCTTCTTTTATATTACGCAGCTTGGCGAGGGAAAATACCTGAAATCCGCCGCTGTCGGTTAAAATGGGTCTGTCCCAGTTCATAAACCTGTGCAGACCTCCCATATCGCGGACGACCGTATCGCCCGGGCGCAGATGCAGATGATAGGTGTTGGAAAGCTCAACCTGACAGCCGACCGATTTTAAATCAAACGCGTCAAGCGCGCCCTTTATTGCCGCCGCTGTGCCGACGTTCATAAACACGGGCGTTTCTATCGTGCCGTGAACGGTTTTAAACCGGCCGCGTCTCGCCCTGCCCTGCTGTTTCAATATCTTAAACATTTAATTCTCCTTAATATAAAAACATTGCGTCGCCGAAGCTGAAAAAGCGGTATTTTTCAGCTACCGCCTGCCTGTATGCAGACATTATTTTATCCTTACCGGCAAATGCCGAAACCAGCATTAAGAGCGTGGATTCGGGCAGATGAAAGTTTGTGATTATCGCGTCAACCGCTTTAAACTTATATCCGGGATAGATAAATATGTTTGTATCGCCCATTGCCGCGTGCATAGTTCCGTCGGGCGACGCCACCGCTTCAAGCGTGCGTACCGAAGTGGTGCCGACTGCGATTATCCTGCCGCCGCCTGCGCGTGTTTTGTTTATTGTGTCCGCTGCTTCTTCAGTGACCTCAAAGTGCTCGGTGTGCATAACGTGCTCCTCTACGTTTTCGACCGAGACGGGGCGGAACGTGCCAAGTCCGACGTGAAGCGTGAGATATGCAGTGTTTACGCCCATATCGCGTATCTCATTTATAAGCTCGTTCGTAAAGTGCAGTCCCGCAGTGGGCGCTGCGGCGGAGCCTTCGATTTTGGAATAGACCGTCTGATACCGCTCTTTGTCGGCAAGCTTTTCTTTTATATACGGCGGAAGCGGCATTTCGCCGAGAGTGTCGAGTATTTCCTCCCACACGCCGCTGTATTCAAACCTTACTATTCTGTTGCCGTCCGGAAGTACGTCGATGATTTCAGCTCTGAGCAGTCCGCCGCCGAATACAAATCTTGCGCCGCGTCTTGCGCGCTTACCCGGCTTTAGGATTACGTTCCAGGTGTTTAAATCAATGCGCTTCAGCAGCAAAAACTCAATCTTGCCGCCTGTATCCTCCTTAACGCCGTAAAGCCGCGCAGGAATAACACGAGTGTTGTTCATCACAAGACAGTCACCGGGATTTAAGTAGTCTTTTATATCCCTGAAATGCCTGTGATTTAACTCGCCGGTATTACGGTTTAATGTGAGCAGCCGCGACGCCGCTCTGTCATCAAGCGGGTGCTGAGCAATCAGCTCCTGCGGCAGGTCATAGTAAAAATCTTTTGTTGTCATATATGGTTCCTTTTTGTATTATTTTTGCGGATAATATCCGTCCCTCAGTATGCCGAAAAAGCGTTTTTTGCAATTAAGATTTTAGATAGCGCTGCCGGACCCTGTTGCGCTCGCCGAACCCGAGCGCCGTCACCTTCCCCTCCGGAGGAGCCGATTTGGGCTTTTCACCAAACCCCGTTAATATACCGTGCTTACTTCCGTATCGGTGAAGTAGTGCGTTAGAATTTCGTCATATGTATATCCGGCGTTTGCCATTCCCTTTGCGCCGTATTGGCTCATACCTACGCCGTGACCCCAGCCCTTGCCGCGGAACGTGAACGCAGTGTTAGACGCCGCATTTTCGGCTGAGTCTTGATATGTCTGCTGATACTGACCGTTTGTCACATACAGAGTTTCGCCCGTAAATTCAGCACGTCCCGCGCCGGTTAACAGCTCAAGCTTGCTCGGGCGGCGTTTTGAAAGTGTCTTGCCGTCGCTTACTGCGATTATCGCGTGGCCTGAGGACTCGCC
Organism: uncultured Eubacteriales bacterium; assembly: GCA_900542675.1. Classification (GTDB taxonomy): domain Bacteria; phylum Bacillota; class Clostridia; order Monoglobales; family Monoglobaceae; genus Monoglobus. Next base: position 3,723 of record UQOT01000032.1, read on the forward strand.
GTCACCGACTACGGTGAACATCTGGCTTTTGGTGATATTGCCAAATACAAGCCTGCAAGCTTCAAGCTCAAGCGTTTTTATCGCGGTATTGCCGGTTACGCGCATTTTGGTAACTCTGCCGCTCGGCGAATATTCAAGCACTTCTATCTTTTGAACGTCGCCGACGTCCCAGCCCTTGTTACGCATTATCGTTGACGCTTCGGTAACGGTCAGAACGCCTGACCATACGCCGTTTGTTACGTTTTCGGTATCCTCATATGAGTTGTCAACGGATTTGAGGTACGAAACCTCATTGCCCCATACATATTTTACGTCCTCGGTTGTCGGACCCATTGATGAGGAGTAGTAACAGCTGCAAAGCTCGCCGCCGTAGGTGAGAACTTGTCCGCGGGTTGAGTCGACTGCGTCATAGATAGACTGAGCCTCGCGCTCAATGCCCGTGTACATTTGGCAGTGGGTGTTTGCACAAACGTCAAAGCCGTAGCTGTCGTGCTTGCCGATGTTCTGAAGGGCATAATTCCTTGCGCAGACCGCCTGAGCCTTAAGCGCTTCTATCGGCCACGATTCGCTCATCTCCCGCGATACAACGCCGTAGAGGTATTGGTCGATATCCACCATATTTATCGCCGCGAAGCCGCTGCCGTCCTTTATCAGATTAAGACTGCCGCGGTATGCGCTGCCCTCTATCGTGAAGCGTTCCTCCCAGAAGTCGGTGTATATAGGTTTAAGTCCTATGCCGGTATTGCCGTCCTCCTGAAACAAAATATTGCCGTTTAAGTCATAAAGCGCAAGACAGCCGTTTTCAAGACCGACTTTAAGAGATGTACTTTCAATAATTTTATTCTCTTTAAATTCTCTGTCATCGTAATATCCTGCATACCAGCCGCGGTCACAGGTAAGCGTTGCGGCAGTCTTTGCGCCCGAGCCGTAGAACAGCCCGACCTTTAGAACCTCGGGTATATAAATCTCCGCGTCCGCACGGCAAACGCCGATGCACGAGAGCAAAAGACCTGCGCAAATACATATACAGATTGATTTAATCATATTAATATTATGTCTCATAAAATATCACCTCAATAAGTATAACATAAAAAAAGAAAATCCGCAAGGACTTTCACAGCGCATTTTCGGCAGTTTGAACAGAAACTTTATTAAATTTGTTTTAAGATGTACGAAAAAGCATTTGACATAATCGGCATAATGTCATATAATTATATATACTAATGAATTTCTTTAGGAGGAAATATAAGTGAAACAGTTTAATGTCGGAATTATCGGAGCTACAGGTATGGTTGGACAGCGTTTTATTACGCTTTTATGCGACCATCCGTGGTTTAATATAAAGCTGCTCGCGGCGTCGCCCAGAAGCGCGGGTAAAAAGTATGCGGAAGCTGTAAGCGGCCGTTGGGCGATGACGCAGGAAATTCCCGAAAGCGTTAAGGATATGGTTTTATTTGACGCGACGGGTGATATTGACGAAATCGCGGGACTTGTTGACTTCGTGTTCTGCGCTGTCGATATGAAGAAGGATGAGATAAAGGCGCTTGAGGAGCGTTATGCCAAGGCGGAATGCCCTGTTGTTTCAAACAACTCAGCACACAGACATACGCCTGACGTGCCTATGATTATTCCTGAAATTAATCCGCAGCATCTTGAGATAATTCCGTCACAGAGAAAACGTCTCGGCACAAAACGCGGTTTTGTTGCGGTTAAGTCGAACTGCTCGCTGCAGTCGTATCTGCCGGCTATGGCGGTAATTAATATGAAGTACCCGATTGACCGCGCGATTGTTACGACGTATCAGGCAATTTCGGGCGCGGGCAAAACGTTTGAGAGATGGCCGGAGATGGTGGATAACCTCATTCCGTACATAGGCGGTGAGGAGATGAAGTCTGAGGTTGAGCCGAATAAGGTGCTCGGCCGCATAGAAGGCGATGAAATCGTACCGTCAGATGAACTTCAAATTGAGTGCCAGACATACAGAGTTCCGGTGTCCGACGGTCACACGGCGGCGATATTCTTCTCGTTTAAGGACGGAGCTGAAAAACCGTCTGTAAGCGAAATAGAGGATATGTGGAGAAATTATGAGGGCGAGCCGCAGAAGTTAAATCTGCCGCACGCGCCGAAGCAGTTCATTCACGTTTATACAGAGGCAGAAAGCCCCGATATGCCGCAGATTGCCGAGGCGCGCACAATAGACGGCGGTATGGCAATCTCGTGCGGACGACTCAGAGAGTCCACTCAGTTTGATTATAAAATGGTATCTATGAGCCATAATACGCTGCGCGGAGCGGCAGGCGGAGCAGTGCTCCTCGCTGAGCTTCTCGCTGCAAAGGGATATTTGGATTAACATATTTTTTAGAAAGGATTTTCGTTATGAAGAAAGAACCGATTTTCACCGGAAGCGCGGTTGCGATTATTACGCCGTTTACCGATACCGGTGTGGACTTTGAAAAACTTGAAGAGATAATCGAGTTCCATATTAAGAATAACACGGACTGTATCGTTGTCTGCGGAACGACGGGCGAGTCATCGACTATGCCGGACGAGGAGCATAAGGCGGTAATCAAGTTTACCATAGATAAAGTAAACAAGAGAATTCCGGTAATCGCGGGTACGGGCAGCAATGACACAAACCACGCGATTGAGCTTAGCCGTTACGCTGAGAGCGTCGGAGCCGACGGACTTTTAATAGTTACGCCGTACTACAATAAGACAACGCAGAAGGGGCTTTACCTTCACACAAAGGCTATTGCGGGGAGCGTTAATATCCCGATAGTGCTTTATAACATTCCGGGCAGAACGGGCGGTTTGTCGTTCTCTATTGATACGCTCAAGCGTCTGTCTGAGCTGCCGAACGTTAACGCGATTAAAGAGGCGACGGGCAACCTTGCGTTTGTTGCGAAGATTGCAGCTGAGACCGACCTTAATATATACTCGGGCAACGACGATATTATTGTACCCGTTATGTCGCTCGGCGGCAAGGGTGTTATCTCGGTGCTTGCGAATATTCTGCCTAAGGAGACGCACGATATTTGCGCCGAGTATATGAACGGAAACATAGAAAAATCGAGAGAGATTTTTCTGAAATATCTTGATCTTATAAACAAGCTCTTTATAGAGGTTAACCCAATCCCGATAAAGACGGCGATGAACATATTGGGTTACAGCGTAGGTCCGCTCAGAATGCCTTTGTGCGATATGACGGACGACGATTTGGCGGTACTCGAGGCCGCTTTAAACGATGCCGGCGTAAAGTGCGGACTTTAGTTTTAAGGAGCAGGACAAATGACAAAGATTTTATTAAGCGGAGCGAACGGAAAAATGGGCAGTGCGGTCACGCGCGTTGCCGAGCAAAACAACGATGCCGAGATTGTGGCGGGATACGATATAAACACTGCTCAGAATGCGGGGTTTCCCGTATTTGACAGCCTTGATGAGATAGGTGAAAGGATTAAGGATATTGACGCGATTATCGACTTTTCGCACCCTGCGATGTTTGACGGACTGTTAAGGTTCGCGGTGGAGAATAATATTCCCGCCGTGTTCTGTACAACGGGACTTTCCGAGCAGCAGATAAGCGATATGAAGGCAGCGGCGAAGAAGTCGCCGATATTCTTTTCGGCGAATATGTCAATCGGCGTTAACCTTTTGATTGACCTTGCGGTCAAGGCGGCAAAACTGCTTGAGGATAATTTTGATATAGAGATTATAGAGAAGCATCACAACCAAAAGCTTGACGCGCCAAGCGGAACGGCGCTTGCGATTGCTGACGCGATTTCGGATAATGTGTGCTATAATGCCGAGTATGTCTATGACAGGCACAGCGTTCGCAGAAAGCGCGGCAAGAGCGAAATCGGGCTTCACGCGGTTCGCGGCGGCACTATTGTCGGTGAGCACGATGTTATATTTGCGGGCAGCGACGAGGTTATCGAGCTAAAACACAGCGCGGCGTCAAAAGAGGTCTTTGCCGTGGGCGCGGTTAAAGCGGCTGCGTTTATGAAGGGCAAACCCGCAGGCATATACGCTATGAAGGATTTAATTGCGGAAATTAACTAAAAAATATATATTAACGGGGGTTATCGTATGATTAAGACCATTACCGATATTGAGTTCTTTCCCGAGGTTGCGATAGTGACGCTCAATAACGTGCCGAATACTCCGGGAAGTATAGCGAGTATTCTGGGCGTTATTTCGGAGAATGATATAAGCATAGATATGATTAGCCAGACCGCGCCGTATAAAGACAAGATTAACCTGTCGTTTACGATATCGCAAGACGACCTCGGCGCAGTTATCGGACTGAACGGAAAGTTCAAGTCACTTGCGCCGTCGATAAATACGGATATCAACGGCAACAACACAAAAATTCTTTTAAGCGGCGAAGGAATGAGGGTAGAGCCCGGCGTCGCTGCCGAACTGTTTGCGCTTTTCGCGGAGGAAAATATCAGAGTTAAGCTGATAACCACCGCCGAAACCGAAATTTCGTGCCTTATAGATATAAAGGACGTCGAGTCGGCAAAGAGAATATTAAGTGAATAAAGAGACATATTTTACCACCAATACTATTGATATTTACCAAACTGTTCTGTTCGTAGGGAGCGCCGACGCGGCGCACCCTACGAACTTCTTTGTTTATATTACTCTTAAAATATATTTTTTCCGACACGCTGAGGCCACGCCCGCGTGCGGATAATATCCGCTCCTACAGATTGGGCACCGTATGTTCGCGGGCAAATTGTGCGGGTTAATTATTCCCGCGTATTCTCTAATCCCTAATCTCTACGTTTAGTGCCGTGTTTTTGTGCATTGGCATTTTGCGGCACTTGTTTTATTATATAATAAATACAGCAGGAAATGATAACAAACAGGACATTTTGTCCGCTGAATACGCCGATACAGGACATTTTGTCCGCCGACACAGGACATTTTGTCCGCTGTACACAGGACATTTTGTCCGCCAATATTATAGATTATATTATAAATATATCTTCTTCTGCTTTATTTTGTGATGAAGAAGAAAAATATTATAGGCGTTTAGACGCATTCCCACTTGAAAAACATTGTTTCTTGTGTTATAATATTCAGATAAAATTGCAAAAGGACTGATTAGGTGAAAAGCTTTGAGATAATACGCAGCGCTTGTGCGAGAAGGGTTGCGGCTTGCGCGGCTGCGGGTTTTATGATTTTTTCGTCTTTAAGCGGATTTGCTTCCGTGCTGGGCGAGCAGACTTCGCATAAGGCTGTTGAGTACGCTCAGGGTACGACATACAATAAAAATACTTTTTTAAGCGACAGTGTCGGGCAGCAGACGGAGAATTTCTTTGAATATGTTCCAAACAGCGACGTTGTTCCGATTATATCGGGCGGTAATAAGATTTTCGGCAAAAGAAACATACGTGAGGCGAACGACTATTTGAATGAGCAGGGAATTTTTGCCGCTATGGGTATGAATGCGGACTTTTTCTCTTTTCAAACCGGAGTGCCGATGAGTAATACGATATCGGAAGGTCACGTTATGACCGCAGATACGGAACAGACTACGGGAATAGGCTTTAACGCGGACGGCACGGCGTTTGTGTCGCCGATGCAGATAAAGCTAACGGTTGAATTGGGCGGCGGAGCATATTTTGATGTTGAATGCCTCAATAAGTACCGTCAGCCGTATGTTATGTATATGTATACCGATGAATTCGGCGATTATACCAATGCGGAGGGCAGCGGCATAAACGTAGTTCTCGGCAGTATCAGCGGTCAGATTAAATTCGGTCAGCCGGTTACGGCTGCAGTCGAGAGTATCTCAGACGCGGACGGCTCGGTTGAGATACCGGACGGCAAGATTGTTATAAGCGTTGATAATGCGGCTGCACCGGAGGTTAAGGCGCGGCTCAGCGGACTCAGTGTTGGTCAGACAGTGACGATAAAGGCAGAGGAGCTGACGGGCGATGCGCGCTGGACTACAGCGGTATACGGTACGGGCTGTCTCGGCGGAACCTTAATCAGAAACGGTCAGCTTGATTTTGTCGATGAGAGCGCCGCACCGCGCAGTGCGGTCGGCGTAAAGGCAGACGGCACGGTTATATTTTACACAATAGACGGCAGACAGCCGGGGCACAGCTACGGCGTGCGCAAGGAGACGCTTGCAAACCGCCTGCTGGAGCTTGGATGTGTTGACGCGGTTAACTTAGACGGAGGCGGAAGTACGCAGCTTGGCGGAACCTTGCCCGAGACTACGAATTTTGAAATTCTTAACTCACCGTCAGAGAGCTTAAGAAGCTGTGCGAATTTTATATTCCTTAAAAAGACAAACGCGCCTGACGGAATTCCGTATAAGCTGTTTGTATATCCGTACGGCGATTATGTGCTTTCGGGAAGTACGGTCGGAATATGGGCTGCTGCGATAGATAAGTCGTACGGCAAGGCGACTATGACCGAACCGCTGTCGTATTATATTGAAAGTGACTCGACAGGTTCGGGACAGACAAGTATTAATCAGGACGGCTACCTCACGGTGTACGGTGACGGTCACGTATATATCGGCGCGTACAGCGGCGCGGCAGCCGGAAGCACGGTCATATACTCTGTTTCAAGCCCAGAGTCTGTGTCGGTTAAGAACGAGGCTGACGGCAGTGAGGTAAGTAATATCACGGTTGCGCCGGGAGAGAGCGTTAACTTCACCGCAGACTCTGTATACCGGGGTATGAGCTTGACCGACAGCGATACCGCTTACAATTGGTCGGTATCAGACCCGGGAATAGGCGTAATAAGCTCTGACGGCACATTTACCGCACGCTACGGCGGAAGCGGAAAGATAACCTGCTCGGCAGGCAGTGCGTCGGCTTCGGTCAATGTTACGGTGTCGGGCGACGTCTCACCCGGAGTGGTTCCGACAGAGGAGCCGAATATATATGAGACTGATTATCCGACTATAACCTGCTCTGCGGGCAGCGATATGTTTACAGCCAAGATTTACGGCGCACAGGGCAATATAACTGAGGATAATATTACGTTTGAAATAGACGCCAAAAAGTCACAGTTTACGTACTTTGATGAAACCGATACGCTTCAGTACACGTTCCCCGATGGATTTGCGGCGACGCCGCACAGAATTATGATAAGCGTTACGGATGCTGAGGGGCGCAGCGCGTACAAGACTTACACAGTTGGAAATATTTCGGCGGCGGAAAATCCGTTTGATGACACTAAGGGGCATTGGGCGGAGAATTATATCTCGTATATGTCAAGCCGCAAGGTTATATCGGGTTATGATGAGGACGGAAGCTTATTGTTTAAGCCGAACCGCGATATGACCCGCGCAGAGTTTGCGTGTATGATTGCAAATTATTTGGGGCTTAATCTATATAACTACCGCGGTACTGAGCTGCCGTATAATGACGCGGACGATATTCCGGAGTGGGCTATGATGTCGGTTCAGGCGATGTACGCACTCGGAATTATGACCGGTCAGCAGGAGGCAGGCGGCGTGGTGTTTGCACCGTATTCAAAAATTCGCCGCTGTGAATATGCGGTCGCTGCGGCAAGGCTTATGCCGGACGGACTGTACCGTGCTCCGCTCAGCGCGTCTGATGAGAGCGAGGTTCCCGCGTGGGCAAAGAGCAGTATTGAGCAGCTCCTGACTCAGGGGATTATGACCGGATATCCCGACGCGACGGTCAGACCAAATAACAACGTGACCCGCGCCGAGGCGATTAAGATTTTGTTTGAAATAGGATAATGTGATAAAAAATACTTGCATTTTTGGATATAAAGTAATATAATATTATTTGCTGGGGGGACCGCGAGTTTAGGCGGTTGAGATAGGCAGAGCCTGACCCTTTGAACCTGACGGTTAACACCGGCGTAGGAAAGCATTTTAAAATCCGATTTTAAGGTGCTTGCCGTATGCAAGCGCCTTTTTGATTAGAAAAAAACAAATGATTACAAGGAGAATGTTACTATGGACAGAAACTATTCAACACAGATGGACGCGGCAAAACGCGGTATCGTTACGCCCGAGATGAAAATTGTGGCGGAAAAAGAGCATATGGATATGGACGTGCTTTTAGAGCGCATTGCTAAGGGCACAATAGCAATCCCTGCGAATGTGAACCACAAGACGCTCTCGCCCGAGGGCATAGGCGAGGGGCTGAGAACTAAGATAAACGTTAACCTCGGTATTTCGCGCGATGCGGCGGATATGGAGCTTGAGCTTAATAAGGTTAAAACTGCGATAGAGATGAAGGCGGAAGCGATTATGGATCTTTCAAATTACGGAAAGACCCACGAGATGCGCAGAAAAATTCTTGATATTTCAACCGCAATGCTCGGCACTGTTCCTGTATATGACGCTATCGGCTACTGCGAGAAAAAGCTTAAGGATATCACAAAAGACGATTTCCTGCGTGTTGTGCAGCAGCACGCCGAGGACGGAGTTGACTTTATGACAATCCACGCGGGAATTAACCGCGCGACTGCCGAGAAGGTCAAGAAGAACCGCAGACGTATGAATATAGTGTCGCGCGGCGGCGCCCTGCTGTTTGCGTGGATGGAGATGACGGGCAATGAGAACCCGTTCTATGAATACTATGACGAGGTTATGGAGATATTTGAAAAGTACGATGTTACAATAAGTCTCGGCGACGCTTGCCGTCCGGGTTGTATTGACGACTCGACCGACGCTTCGCAGATTTCCGAGCTTATCGTACTCGGCGAGCTGACCAAGCGTGCGTGGGAGCATAACGTACAGGTTATGGTTGAAGGCCCGGGACATATGGCAATGAATGAGATTGCGGCGAATATGATTGCCGAGAAGCGCATTTGCCACGGTGCGCCGTTTTATGTGCTCGGTCCGCTTGTGACCGATGTTGCACCGGGATACGACCACATTACGTCGGCAATCGGCGGAGCTATCGCAGCGGCAAACGGCGCGGACTTCTTGTGCTATGTCACACCGGCGGAGCATTTGAGACTGCCCGACCTTGACGATATGAGAGAGGGTATAATAGCGTCAAGGATTGCGGCGCACGCGGCGGATATAGCGAAGAACGTTCCGGGTGCGCGTGACTGGGACAACGCAATGTCGGACGCCCGCCGCGAGATAGATTGGGATAAGATGTTTGAGCTGGCTCTTGACCCGATAAAGCCAAAGTCGTACCGCGCAAATTCAAAACCGCGTGAGGAGAATACCTGTACAATGTGCGGTGAGCAGTGCGCGGTTAAAAATATGAATAAAATTCTCGGCGGAGAGGATATAGGGATTTAGTGCTTATGAAGAATTTACTCACTGTTGCAGGCTCGGATTCGAGCGGCGGCGCGGGAATTCAGGCGGATATCAAAACTTTTTCGGCTCACGGAGCGTACGGTATGAGCGTTATCACGTCCGTGACGGCGCAGAACACCGTCGGCGTAACGGCGATACACGATATTCCGGCGGATATTGTTGCGGCGCAGATTGACGCGGTTTTCAGCGATATCAGAGTTGACGGAGTAAAGATAGGTATGCTGTCAAATGCGGAAATTGCTGCCTGCGCAGCCGAAAGGTTAAAGTTTTACTCACCGAATATTGTAATACTTGACCCTGTTATGGTATCGACAAGCGGCTCTAAACTTCTGAGCGATGAAGCAATTTCGGTGATAAAGTCAGAGCTTTTGCCGATTGCGTCGATGATTACTCCGAATATTCCCGAGGCGGAGGCGCTTACGGGGACAAGCATAAAGAGCATTGACGAAATGAAAGCCGCCGCTGAAAAAATCAGATCAATGGGCGCAAAGTGCGTGCTTATTAAGGGCGGGCACCTTAAAGATACAGCGGACGACCTTTTGTATGACGGAGAAAAATTTACCGTGTTTGAAGGCAGACGAATAGAGTCAAGCAACACCCACGGCACGGGCTGTACCATATCATCGGCAATCTGTGCGGATATGGCGGCCGGAATGACTGCCGCAGATGCGGTAAAAAATGCCAAGGAATATGTCCGCCGCGGCATAGAAAACGCCCCGGGCATAGGTCACGGCCACGGCCCGCTTATGCACAGCTTAGCAACGCAGGTGTTAGGTTTGTAGGGAGCGACCTGCGTGTCGTTCCGTAGGGAGTACGCGGGAACGCTCAAGAATATAACCTAAGCGCAGATGTCCCCCGCCTCTATAGGCGGCGGGCGCCATTCATCATTTCAGCGGGAGTTATAATCTCCCACTGAAACGCTGAGGAGCTAACGCTCCCTGCGCAGGTTGCAATCTGTCGCAAGCTCTGCTCCTTGCAAGCAAAGCAGGAGCGTTGCTCCGATTTAAATTTGGCATTTTAACACCAATATGCGCTGCCCCGTTTGCACGGAGCGGCGACCTCGGCGCCCCCTACAAACAGAATAGAGCATATTGACGAAAATTTATAAGATAAAAAAGGAATGACTTTAAATGAAACAGAACAATCAGGTACTTAAAAATATTATTGACCTTATAGGGAATATGCGGGCTGAGAGACCTCTTGTTGAGTGCCTTACAAACCGCGTGACGATAAATGACTGCGCGAATATGCTGCTTGCTATGGGTGCATCGCCGATTATGGCTGAGATTGAGGAGGAAATGCCCGATATTATGAAGATTTCGGACGCGCTTGTAATAAATCTCGGACTGCTTGATACGCCATATCTTGCGGCTATGAAGACTGCGGCAAAGGCTGCAAAGGAACAGGGTAAGCCGATAGTTTTGGATCCGGTGGGAGCGGGAGCGTCGGCTCTGCGTGACAGAATTGACGCCGAGATGATAGAACTGGTAAGACCCGATATTATCCGCGGCAATTTGTCCGAGATTAAGTCGCTTGCAGGCGCACAGATAAACAGCAAGGGCGTTGACGCTTCGGCTGACGATGCGGTGACACAGGATAATTATTCCGAAGCCGGGGAGCTTGTCCGCGCATACGCCGAAAAATGCGGCTGCGTGGTGTGTGCAACCGGTGCGATTGATATTGTGTCCGACGGTGAGCAGACGATATACATAAGAAACGGTCACGAGATGCTCTGCGATGTCACCGGCACGGGCTGTATGTGCAGCGCGATGACGGGCGCTATGGCAGCGGCAGGTGATATGCTGACTGCGGCGGCGGCAGCGGTTGTAATGCTCGGCATAGCGGGTGAATACGCACACGAAAGCGTTGCGGGAGCAGGACAGGGCATAGGAACATTTCGCGTTAAACTGCTTGATTATATCTATAATATGACCGACGAGGACTTTATAAAGCGGGGAGAGGTTTACAGTGAATAATATATACAGCGTGTATTTGGTGACAGATACCGATATGTGTCCGCGTGAAAATTTGCTCACGGTTGTCGGCGAGGCGATACGCGGCGGCGTTACAATGGTTCAGCTGCGTGAGAAGGATATCTCTACGCGTGAATTTTACGCGGAAGCTCTGGCGCTTAAAAAGCTGTGCGGTGAAAATAACGTACCGCTTATAATTAACGACAGGGTGGATATTGCGCTTGCGGTCGACGCCGAAGGCGTACACATAGGTCAGAGCGATATGCCGATTGCTGTCGCAAGGCGGATTTTGGGTGAAAATAAGATAATAGGGCTCTCTGCCGGTAATGCTACAGAAGCTCTTGAAGCGGTGAGAGGCGGTGCGGATTACTTGGGCGTAGGCGCGGTTTTCCATACTGCGACAAAGAAGGACGCGAAAGACGTGGGCATAGATATGCTGCGCCGTGTCCGCGCGGCGGCTTCAATCCCGATTGTGGGAATAGGCGGAATTAATACCGAAAATATCGATAAGCTCTTTGGTATCGGGATAGACGGCATTGCCGTTGTGTCGTGCATTATGGCAAGCGAAAATCCGTATGCTGCCGCAAAGACGCTGTCAGATAAGACAAAGTTTTTGGCTGTGAGGTAGATATTATTGCTGAGTAAACGGGAACTGAATAAAAAGCAGGGGTTTATATTCGACTTTGACGGTACGCTTGTCGATTCAATGTGGATTTGGGATAACCTCCTGATTGACTTTTTGAATAAGTACGGATATTTAACTCCTCAGAGGCTTTTGGACGAGGTGGCGTATATGTCGCTTGAGCAGAGCTCGAAATACGTCTGCTCGCTCTACGACTTGCCGCTTACGCCGAAGCAGGTATACGGTGAGTGGAATGATATGATTTATGATGGCTATGCGTGCGAAATCAGACTAAAGCCCTATGCGGACGAGTATTTAAGGTCGCTGAGGAGAGATAAAAAGACTCTTGCGATAGCGACGGCGAATAACCGTGAGCTTACCGAAGCCTGCCTTAAAAATAACGGTTTTGAAGGATTTTTTGACGTTTATACATACGCTGACGAGGTCGGGATAGGCAAATCTGACCCGAAAATATATCTCGAAACCTTAAGGCGTATGGATATGAAAGTGGATGACGCCGTGCTTTTTGAGGATATTTTAAAGGCGCTTGAGACCGCGAAGTCAATCGGGCTTGATGTGGTTATTGCCGAGGATAAGTCCGCAGGGCATAACAGAGAGCAGCTCAAAGCCGCCGCGGATTTATACATAAGCGATTTCGGCGAATTGCTTTAAGATTATGCCTTTATTCTCTTAAGCTCGTGTACGAGATATTCATAACGCGACATTGATTTTTGTATATCGTATATACATACGTCAACCAGCTTTTCGTCACAGATAAAATCAAAGTTGTTGACGCAGCGTTTAAACTCGCCGAGCGCAGACAGAGCCTCGGCGCGCAGGTGCTCGTATGACGCCTGCTCGCTGAGGATTATGCGCTTTTCGACCGCTGTTGAATTTTCCATATATGTCTCCTTTAGCTTATTTAGGATAATATATCCTTTGAATTTATGTTACCAAATTATCTTATTAATTATTCATCAAAATTATTTTATAAAATATTCATAAAATATTTAGACTTTTTAATCTTGTTGTGCTATAATGTTTTTAAACAGTTTACCGTTGGAGGTGTATTTAATGGATACCAAACAAAAAATCCTTATCGTGGATGATGAGGAAAATATATGCGAGCTTGTCCGCCTCTACATAGAGAAGGATGGTTTTGACTCAGTAATTGCCGGGAACGGCAATGAGGCGATAGCCAAGTTCGACTCAGAAAATCCCGATTTGATTTTGCTTGATATAATGCTCCCCGGGAAGGATGGCTGGCAGGTTTGCCGTGAGATAAGGGCTAAGAGCAACGTGCCGATTATTATGCTGACCGCCAAGGGCGAGACCTTTGACAAGGTTTTGGGTCTTGAGCTCGGTGCGGACGACTATGTGGTAAAGCCGTTTGAGCCAAAGGAACTCATTGCGAGAATACGCGCGGTGTTAAGGCGCAGTGCGGCTGTGGATGAAAATCCGCAAAACGAGGATGAACTCACATTTGACGGGCTTAAGATAAACCAATCGACCTATGAGGTCTATATTGACGATAAAAAAGTTGAGATGCCGCCAAAGGAATTCGAGCTCTTATATTTCCTCGCAAAGAATACTAACAAGGTGTTCACGCGCGATCAGCTTTTGGACGAGATTTGGGGCTATGAATTTTTCGGCGACTCGCGTACGGTTGACGTTCACATAAAGCGCATACGTGAAAAGCTTGACGGAGAAAGCAGAAACTGGGCGCTTAAAACCGTATGGGGAGTGGGTTATAAGTTCGAGGTGAGCTGATGTTCGGCAAGACGATATTTTCAAGGGTTTTCGTCACCAACTTAGTTACGGTTATGACAGGAATAATTATCTTAGCGTCGCTTCAGATGGTGCTTATGAGCAATTATATTACCCGTCAGAACGAAAGCTCACTTTTGCGCGATGCTGAGTCCATTGTGGGGCTTATCAACAACGGAGTATCGCAGGACAGCTTAAGCGCGGTATTAAACGGGTTTTCAAAGAGCAGTAACAGTCATATTATAGTTACCGATGTGAGCGGAAATGTGGTTGTTAACACAAAGGACAGCGGATTTCTGCAAAACCCGAACCGAAACAGCGTTGATATGGAATATCTGCGCGAGGTACTCTCCGGGCGCAGAAGTACGTATGTCGGAACTATGAGCGGTATGTTCAGCGAGACGATGTTCACGCTTGAGATGCCGGTTAAGGGCGTTGATTCGACGGTTCACGGCGCGGTTATGGTCAGCGTGCCAATTCCGCAGAGGCGCAGTATGCTTGTTGAGCTCTTTAAGATATTGCTGTTTTCGGCGCTGGTCGTTGTTTTAACGTCGTTTATATTATCATATATGCTGTCAAAAATTCTTGCAAATCCGATAAAGCGCGTAAGCATCAGCGCCAAGGAGTTTGCCAAGGGCGATATGAAGTCGAGAGTTGAGATTGACAGGGTTGATGAGAACGTAACCGAGCTTACGGAGCTTGCGGACGCGTTTAACAATATGGCGGATGAGCTTGAGAAGTCGGAGGATATACGTATGAGCTTTATCTCCGATGTTTCTCACGAGCTCAGAACGCCTATGACGACTATAGGCGGATTTATAGACGGTATTTTGGACGATACCATACCGCCCGAGAAGCAGAAGGATTACCTTAAAATTGTGCGCGACGAAGTGACGAGGCTGTCAAGAATTGTGAATACCTTCCTTGATATTACGCGTATGCAGTCGGACAAGGTAAACCTCACTATGTCAAACTTTGACGTTAACGAGGTAATACGTCTTATAATAATCGGGCTCAGTCAAAAGATAGAGAAAAGGAATTTAAACATTGAGCTTGAGTTTGAAAACGACATATGTTATGTAAGGGCCGATTCGGATAAGATAAATATGGTTATAACAAACTTGATTGACAATGCGATTAAGTTTACGAACGACGGCGGAACGATACGTATATCGACGCGCCCGAAGGGTTCCGAGGTTCGGATAAGCGTTCACAATACCGGCGTTGGGATACCTGAGGAGCAGCAGAAAATAATATTCGAGCGGCTTTATAAGGTTGACAAGTCGCGCAGCATCAATAAAGAGGGAACCGGCATAGGACTGTATATTGTAAAGAGTATGCTGGCGGCACACGGTAAGGATATTAAAGTTAAAAGCGTTGAAGGCGAGTATGCCGAATTTGTATTTTGTCTTGATAAGGGAAAAAACAGCAGAAATAACTATGAAGAATAAACTTTTAAAGCTATTGATTTTATGCGCCGGTCTGTGCATTTTATCAAGCGCAGGCGTGTTTGCGGAGGAAAGCGGCGGCTACATCGTAAAGTTTAAGTCGCCGCCTGCCGCTGTGTATTCCGTAAATTCGGATATTGAGGCGGTTATTCCCGATAAGAATATTTATAAGGTAACGGAGGAGTTTGCGGCGGAGCTTGAGGCTTACGGAGATTATATAGAGTACGCCGAACCAAACGGCACTGTCAGCATACCCGAGACCGATACGGCAGACAGCAGTGTATTAAGCAGGGAAACATTTGATACACCGAATGACGCATTGTATTCAAATCAGTGGAATATGCCGCTTATCAATGCGGATTACTTGTGGAAGAGAGGTATAAACGCGGGCGGGGTCAGAATAGGCGTAATAGACAGCGGAGACCCGTCGCGGCACCCCGATATTAAAAATAATATAGTAAAGGGTGCGGATTTCACAGGCTGGGGGAATTATGACATAATCGGGCACAGCACGTTTATCTGCGGTGTAATAGCGGCGGATACAAATAATCTGCTCGGCACAGCGGGTATGCTGACCGACTGCGAGATTGTACCGCTTAGGGTATTTTCCGATTCAAAGAATGCGTATATTTCAGATATAGTAAAGGCGATTAATGCAGCGGTGTATGAATACGGCTGCGATGTGATTAATCTAAGCCTTACAACCCCTAATGTGTATATGGCGCTTGAAGAGTCTGTGGCGGACGCTGTGAATAACGGCGTAATAGTGGTTGCCGCCGCGGGTAACGGAGGCAGCTCACAAATTATGTACCCTGCGGGATTTGACGGCGTAATAGGCGTAGGCGCGGTTAACAAAAATAAGGTGCGCTACAGCTGGTCACAGTACAATACGTCGGTAGACGTCGCTGCACCGGGGGATTTTGTGTACAGCACGTATTTAAACTCGTATGTTACAAACGGTGTGCGTTTGGTATCGTATTCTTATACGTACGGAACAGGTACGTCGTATGCGTCTCCGCACGTTGCGGCAGCGGCGGCAGTGGCGAAAAAATACCGACCCGATATTACGTCCGATGAGTTTTTGGCGCTGCTTGCCGAAACGTCGGAGCATTTGGGCGATGAAGGCAAGAACGTTGATTTCGGTTACGGTCTGCTTGATATGCGTGCGCTTGTCGATGCACTGACTTATCAGCCGTCGCCGAGTGAAACGCCCGGAGCCGAGCCGTCGGCAGTGCCGGCAGATGAGTATTCGGCGTGGGTAAAGGATTTTAAGCCGAGCGTAGTATATGCCGGCAGCGGTGACAAGATAGAGTCGGTTTCAGGTTCTTTGAGTGTTGAATACTGCGGTGAAAGCGTTGATGCGATAATTACCGCGGCGGTGTTTGACGCAAGCGGAGATTTTGTGTATTCTGTCGGAGCGGTGGAAGAAGTTTTAAACGACGGGCACAATTCGATATCTCTGCCGTCGGTTACGGTCCACGAAAAAAGCATTGAGCCGAGAATAAGGATTTTCGTCTGGGATAAAAATTTAACTCCGCTTATGCTGCCGTTTACTTATGATATAAAGCAATAAAGCTGCGAGGGCGGCGTAAACAAGATTTTGTTGTTGATATTTTGTATGCTGCGTGGTATAATTATTGTATAAGTTATATATTAAAGGGGGGAATTGTTATGTCAACCAGAGAA
The DNA here is from genome assembly GCA_900542675.1 of uncultured Eubacteriales bacterium. Lineage (GTDB taxonomy): Bacteria > Bacillota > Clostridia > Monoglobales > Monoglobaceae > Monoglobus. The sequence goes on from UQOT01000032.1 coordinate 20,499, forward strand.
ATAATTGTTAACTTACTTGACCAAGTACCGGAATATAAAATCGGTTATGTTTTGGCATATATTCAAGGCATCACCGCTGATGAAGAAGCTGATGATTTGTTTTGTGAAAAAATGATACAGAATTATTTGAATGACCCCGAAGAGCAGAAGGATGAAGAGTATACGCTTGAAGAGTGCAAAAAAGAATGGGGAATTGATTAATGTACCATATAATCATAAAAAAGAAAGCAAAAAAATTCATCGACAAGCTTCCTCAAAACGAAAAACGAAGGATTATTGCAGGTATTGAACGTTTACCGAACGGTGAAGATATAAAGCAGCTTAAAGGTTACAATAATCTATTTCGCTTGCGCATTGGCAGCTATAGAATTATATATACCGTAAATAACGGAGAACTGACAGTGATTGTAATTGATATCGACAGCCGTGGGCAAGTGTATAAAAGATTGTAATTAATATAGTTAAGTTAAGCGGTGCAATGTGTGTTTATCAGACGTTGTACCGTTTTGTTTTTTGTATAAAAAATTGCAATGCGCCATAGAATATGTTTTATTGTCAATACCTACGATATTATCAAACTATTCGTAGGGGCGCCTTTCTATATCTTGCAAAAAAGTGAATTAATTTTTTTCTTTACAAAACTTCCAAAGTATGTTATATTATAAATGCCAAACAAAAACTGAACACTACACTTTTTCACGAATTTTTATTTTGACAAAAATGCATTGTCTCTGCTAAAATTCGTGTATTAAGTGTATATGATTTTTTGTTTGGCGACAAAACAGAGCCGTGCGTTTTTTATGCGCGGCTTCGGCTGCGCATTTTTTAGTTTTGGGGATTATTTT
>UQOT01000033.1 GCA_900542675.1 uncultured Eubacteriales bacterium
GTACCTAAACTTGTCAGAACAATAAGCGAAAGTAAGTTAAACCAATTCTTTCCGGCAAATACCGACGTCAAATCCTTACCGACTTCAGGTATATCGGCAAGCTGCTTAACTCCGTTTACAAGTCCTCCTACAGCGTCATTGTGCAGTACGAAGTATATTACAAATACTATACCGACTATCATTATAATTCCCTGTATAAAATCGGTAAGCACCGTCGCCATATACCCGCCGAGCGACAGATACAGCGCGGTTAAAACCGCCATTATAACCATCCACCATATGTACGGCACAGCTGGGAATACAGCGCTGAACAGATAACTGAGACCCATATAAACAGACGCCGCGTATGGCGTTAGGAATATAAATATAACTATCGCACAGAAAATCTTCATACCTCCATCGCCGTATCGCATACCGAAAAATTCCGGCATAGTACGGCTGTTGAGCTTCTGTGTCATAACTCTTGTCTTGTTCGCAAGCACAAGCCACGACAGCAGACAACCGATAAGCGCATTACCGATACCTATCCATACGGCAGAAATACCAAGATTCCAACCGTTCTTTCCCGCGTAACCTATAAAGATAACAGCGGAGAAAAACGATGTTCCGTACGCGAACGCCGAAAGCCACGGACCGAGGCCGCGGCCGCCGAGAAGAAATCCGTCAATCGTTTTTGTATGACGAATACTGTAAACTCCCATAATGACCATAAGCCCTATGTACAAAACAAGTATACCAAGATTAATAAACGTATCCATAAAAACTCTCCCTTTTAAAACGTTTTAAATATTAATAAAATTATACCATTATCCGTCCGTCATTGCAAGCACAAATTTGTTGAAATCGACAATATTAAAAATCGGAGCATAAATCAGCTCCGATTTAAAAATTTTTCTATTGTGTCCGCTGCGTGATTAATATCACGAATATCTACAATGACCGCCGATGTTCCCATATTTTTTGCCGGGATATCAAGCTCTGCACAAAGTGTGCCTCCGTATCCGAAGTTTACGCCCTTTATGTCGCTGTCAACCGATTTAAACACGAATTGGTTTTCTGTTTCTCCGCACGCTTCTTTAAGCGCATTTAAAACCTCCCTGTCCGCGATTGACTGATTTATAATTTCGGGCGTAACCGCTCCGCCGCCAAGCTTTAAATCACCCTCTGCCGCATCAAGCACGATACAAACATCGGGATTTATTCCGGTATACTTCGAGTAATCTATTCTTGAGCCTCTAAGCCCTGATTCACGCTGAGCCGTAAACACACAAATTAAATTTGTACCTGAGGCGTATCCTAAAGCCTCAATCAGCACCGCACAGCAGGCGCGGCACGCAGCCGCCTTGTTACAAAGCGCATATTTGCCCAAACGTCTGAAATTACTCTTAAACGCCGCGTAATCGCCTATCATAACCATTGCTTCCGCCTCAGCCTTATTCTCTGCACCTATGTCAATAAATAAATCGCTGAGCTTAACCGGCTTGTCACGCTCTTCTTTAGTGGTAAGGTGCACGGCTTTGAGCGAAATAACGCCGTTCGCTCTGTTCTCACCGACCGTGACACGTTCTGATACAACCGTCTGCGGATGAATTTTACCGACCGGCTGAAAATCCAGAAAAGCTCCGCCTCCCTCTTTAATTCGGCTTATAATAAATCCGCTCTCATCCATATTAGCCATAAGCATCACTGTTTTTTCGGATTTTGTGAGATTTTCGGCTTTTTTCACTGCGATAATGTTACCTATTTTATCAACCTGCACACTGTCGCAAAACGGCTCAATCTCAGAAAGAATTATATCTCTTACCTCGTCCTCACAGCCCGATACACCGAATGCATCCGAAAGTCTATTTATCAGCTTAACACTTACATCTGCCATAATCACTCAGCCTCCTTTCCGAAGTATTCGGCTCCGACGCCCATAAGTCTGCCTGCCTTTTCGATATCCGACAGTTCCAAAACCTCAACATTCGTATGCATATACCGAAGCGGTATAGATATCAAAAGTACCGGAACTCCCGCTTGGATTGTCTGAATTGCCCATGCAGTCGTACCCGACGCACCGCCCGCAGTTTCTATCTCAAAGTCTATATTATTCTTTTCTGCGAGCTTTATAAGCTGCTTCGCCATACGATAATCTGCATTGGGGCCGCGAAGAACTGCCGCGCCGCATCCCAAATCAAATACTCCCATATCATCCTTTGAATCAACCGTCGTGCCATGCGTCACATCTACCACTATTGCCATATCCGGCTCAATACCGTAGGTACTTGTATACGCTCCGCGCAGACCGACCTCCTCCTGAGTTGAGAAAACAACATATATATCAGCATCAGACGGGTTTTGACATAAATACTCAAGTGCGGCAAAAACCGCAGTCATACCGCTTCTGTTGTCCATTGACGCACTGCATCTCCGTCCGCCCGCAAGGCGCATATATTCGTTATCAAACACTATTAAATCTCCTGGTGATACGAGTCCGCTTAATTCTTCTTTTGAATAGCCCGTATAAATTTTGAGCGATTTTATATCTGCGTTCTTTTCTTTAACGTCCGCATCGGCAGGCGAAAGAATTACACCGCTGAGCACCTCATCACCCAAAATCTTGACCCTGAGGCACGGCAAAATTCTCGCATCAATTCCGCCGACAGCCGCAAATGAAAGATTTCCGTCATCATCTATTTTTGTTACAATAAAACCGACTTGGTCCATATGCGCTTCAAGCATAATTTTCTTTTTCTTATCTCCTCTGCCGCGGATTATACCTATGACATTTCCCATTTTGTCGATTTTCGCTTCGCTGCAATAGTTTTTAAGCATATCGACAGCTTGCTCGGCTATTCCGTTTTCAGCCCCGCTAACACCCGTTTTAGAGGTGAGAGTTTTAAGCACTTTATCTATATCCATTATATCGGCTCCTCCTTTTATGATTAGTATATCATAAAATAACTCTGTTTACAAATAATGATTTAAAATTATAAATATTTTTTTGTACCGCTCATATAATTTGATATACAGAATAATACAAAGGAGAGAAATTTATGGCAAAAGTGCTGAGACAAAACGCGTTTAAAAACAGCATTGTATCAATTAAAAGCTCAATATCCCGCCTTATTTCGGAAAACAGGATGATTTTCTGTCTTACGGTTTTGACGCTGCTCGCCGGCATAGCTGCGGGTACGGTTACATACAAGCTGTACGGAGCGGATAAGGCAAACCCTATATTTACATACATTCAAAACTACTTTACAGGCAGTATGCTGATTGGCGTATCGTCGGGCGAAATATTTAAGTCAGCAGTCAAAGACGCGCTTAAGCTCACAGCTGTTATGTTTATATCCGGGCTGAGCATATTCCTCTGCCCGCTCGCGTATCTGCGAGTGTTTTTCAAGGGTTTTTCACTCAGTATGACTGTGACGTTCTTTGTTGCACGCTACGCGGTAAAAGGTGTTATTTTTTCAATACTTTCGGTATTTATTTGTGATATAATCATCGTTCCTGTACTTGTTATAATACTAACGGCGCAGACTGCGGCGGCATTTAAAGCATTCAAACAGCGCAAATTCAAAAACCAAAGTGTAGTATCAACAATTATCCGCAGCGCTGCACTTTCAGGCGCGCTGCTTGCCGCAAATCTTATATCTGCGCCTATTCAGTGCTTTGTCAGCCCGGGAATGATGAAAGGAATATATACTCTGCTCAGCAGCGGGTTTTGAGTTAAATAATAAGCATAAAATAAGAGGCTGTCACATTATTTTTTAATGTGACAGCCCTATACTTTTATTTTGCAAATCTTTCGATAATCGCTTTGACTATTCTCTCTGACGCGTGACCGTCGCCGTATGGATTTACGGCATGAGCCATTTTGTCATATTCTGACTTATTATTTATAAGCTTATTTGTCATTTTGTAAATATTCTCTTCATTCACGCCCGCTATCTTTACGGTTCCTGCTTCGACAGCTTCGGGTCGCTCGGTCTCGTTTCTAAGCACAAGAACCGGCTTGCCGAGTGACGGAGCCTCTTCCTGAAGTCCGCCAGAATCGGTCAAAACCATAAATCCGCGCTTTATGGCGTTGTGAAGCTCATCGGCATTTACCGGGTCTATAAGCTTAATTCTGTCGTGCCCGCCAAGTATATCAAAAGCAACCTCGCGCACAGCGGGATTTAGATGCACCGGATACACAACCTGAACATCAGGATTGTCGTTTACTATTCTCAGCACCGCACGGCAAATATTTTTAAGCGGCTCGCCCAAGTTCTCACGTCTGTGCGCCGTCATAACAATAACCTTTTTGCTGTCCCAGTCAAGAGCTTTAAGTCCCTCGTCACTGAATACATAGTCATCTCTGACTGTGGTTTTAAGAGCGTCAATAACGGTGTTTCCCGTTATGTAAATATTCTCACTCGGAGTATTCTCACGAAGCAGATTTTCCTCATTGCGCTTTGTCGGTGCAAAGTGCATATCCGCAATTACTCCGGTTATACGCCTGTTAATTTCCTCGGGGAACGGGAAGTATTTGTCAAAAGTACGAAGTCCCGCTTCCACGTGTCCGAGCATAATCTGATTATAATATGCCGCAAGGCTGCCGACAAATGTTGTGGAGGTATCACCGTGTACCAGAACAATATCGGGCTTTACCTTTTTCATAATTTCGTCAAGCCCCTCAAGAGCGCGCGTCACAATGCCGACAAGCGTCTGGCGGTCGTGCATAATATTGAGGTCATAGTCCGGCGTGATGTCAAAAATCTTAAGCACCTGATCAAGCATCTCACGGTGCTGTGCCGTAACGCAGACGATTGACTCTATCTTATCACTGTTTTTCTCGAGTTCCTTAACAAGCGGAGCCATTTTAATAGCTTCAGGTCGTGTTCCGAAAATCGTCATAACCTTAATTCTGTTCGTCATAGTCTTCCTCCTCCATAAGCTGTTCATCGGCATTATAGTTATTCGGTCCGGGTTCTTTAAGTTCTCCCATAACCTTTATCGATACAAGAATAACAACGAGTACCGAGCAAATCAGTATAAGTCCGCGCTGGTAGCCCTTTATCGATATAACAACCGCCGTCATACAAAGAACCGCTGTTAGCGTGTATAAAATAGCGACAACGCGCCTCTGTGAAAATCCCATATCAAGCAAGCGGTGATGTAAATGACCTCTGTCCGCCTGCATCGGCGAATGACCCGTAAGCACACGCCTTATAATCGCAAATGCCGTATCGAAAATCGGCAGACCGAGTATCAGTACCGGCACAGCGAACGAAATAACAGCCGACATTTTAAGCATACCCTGCACGGATATACACGATAGTATAAAGCCCAAAAACAGGGCTCCCGTGTCGCCCATAAATATTTTGGCGGGGTTATAATTATATGGCAGAAATCCAAATCCCGCGCCCGCGACAGCCGCCGTGATAATCGCAACATTTAAGTTATCGCTTATAACAGTAAGCGCAAGCAGCGCCAAAGATGCAATCGACGACACACCGACCGCAAGACCGTCAAGACCGTCTATCAAATTGACTGCGTTACAGATACCGACAATCCAGAACACAGTAACAGCACACGACAGCCAGTTGTTTAAAACAATATACGGACCGCCGAACCAGTGAGAAAACGGATTCGCGAAATGCTCAATCCTAACGCCGCAGTATACAACGACAACCGCAGCAAGTATCTGACACACCATCTTAACCATCGGCTTCATATCGGTTATATCATCTATAACACCGGTTGTCACGATAATTGCGCAGCCGATTAAAATTCCCATAACCTCTTTGTCAATAGTTGCAAAGCACAAAACGCTGACAATAAAGCCGTAGAATATCGCAAGTCCTCCCATAAGCGGAGTCGGCTTTTTATGTACGCGACGCGCATCCTTAGGCACGTCAATCGCGTTTACCTTATGCGCAAGCGACATTACCATAGGTGTAGCCGAAAACGCGATAAGAAACGCGACGACAAGCGCCAATAACACATAAATATTATTATCAAAAATCATCTGCTGACCTCCTCAGTCGCTGTTTTAACCGGCTGATGTTTACGGCTGAATAAAGCCGATTTTTCTGTATACCTTTGAAACGGTTTTCATAGCAGTTTTGTTTGCAATTTCCGCACCGTTTCTATACACCGACACAAGATAATCTTTATCAGCCATAAGCTCGCTGTACTTATCCTGAATTGGACGTATTGTCTCAACAACAGCCTCCGCAACGGCTGACTTAAAGTCACCGTAGCCCTTGCCTTCAAATTCCGTTTCGATTTCGTCCATAGTCTTGCCGGTGCAGGCTGAGTAAATACTCATCAGGTTTACAATTCCGTCCTTGCCCTCGCCGCGCTTAACTTCGCCACCCGAGTCCGTAACAGCTCTTTTAATCTTCCTTGCGATTGTGTCAATCGGGTCAAGCAAAAGAATATATCCGTTCTCGTTTGTATCGGACTTTGACATCTTCTGCGTAGGATCCTGAAGGCTCATTATACGTGCTCCAACCTCGGGGATATACGCCTCGGGAACCTTAAATGTCGGACTGTAAGCGTTGTTAAATCTGTTAGCCAAATCCCTTGTTATCTCAAGATGCTGCGACTGGTCGTTTCCGACAGGAACCAAGTCCGCCTGATACAGCAATATATCTGCCGCCATAAGCGACGGATATGTAAAAAGTCCGGCGTTTAAATTATCCGCGTGCTTTTTCGCCTTGTCCTTGTACTGGGTCATTCTCGACAGCTCGCCCATATATGTGTAGCATGTCATAACCCATCCAAGCATAGCGTGTGCCGGCACGTGTGATTGGAAGAAAATCGGGCTTTTCTCGGGGTCAAGTCCCGCCGCAATGAACAATGCAAGCAAATCCATAGCGTTCTTTCTGAACTGCTTCGGCTCCTGACGCACGGTTATCGTATGCATATCGGCGAGCATAAAAAAGCACTCGTATTCGTCAGTCCTTGAAAGACTCACCCAATTTTTAAGCGCACCGACATAGTTACCAAGCGTCAGCGCGCCCGACGGCTGTATACCGCTTAAAATACGCTTTTTTGCCGCAGTATTGTTATCGCTCATTATTTATCACCCACTTCTTCTTTTAATAGGTCACCGAGGATTTTTATTCCCTTCTCTATCTGTTCAGCAGACGCCGTCGTATAATTCATACGGAAGGTGCAGTATTTTGCATTCTCGTCTATCATAGTAGTCGCTCCGGGTACAAACGCCACACCGCGCTCGATTGCCTTATTTAGCAGTTCCTGTGTGTCGTATCCCTTTTGCATCTCACAGAACAGGAAGAAGCCGCCCTCCGGCGTTGTGTGCGTAACAGACTGCGGGAAATACCTGTCCATACACTCACACATAAATCTACACTTTTTACCATACGCCTGCCTTAAATTCTCGATATGCTCATCAATCGAATAGCGCGTAACATATTCATATGCTATCATCTGTGATAAAACATTTGTATGTACGTCCTGAACCTGCTTACAAATAACCATTCTCTCATAAAGCGCACTGTCACAGGCAACAAATCCGAGTCTCAGCCCCGGCGAGAGAATTTTTGAGAACGAGCCGAGATATACGACCCTGTTATGCTTGTCCATAGACTTCATAGTCGGAATATCCTCACCGGCAAATCTGAGTTCGCCGTAAGGGTTGTCCTCAAACACTATAAAGTCGTACTTATCGGCAAGTTCCAAAAGCTTTTTACGCTTTTCTATCGACATTGTAATTCCCGAAGGGTTCTGAAAATTTGCTATTGTGTATAAAATCTTAACGTTTGGATGCTGCTTTAAGAGTTCCTCAAGCTCGGTCATATTAATTCCGTCGCTCTCAACGCTCACACCGTAAAGCTCCGCGTTATACGATCTAAAGCAGTTAAGTCCGCCGATAAAGCTCGGCTGTTCGCAGATAACTCCGTCACCTGGATTTAAAAGCGATTTCGCCGCAAGGTCTATGCTCTGCTGACCACCGCTTACAATAAGCGTGCTATTGCCGTCATTCTCCGAAATTATTCCTTGCGATACAAGACGGTCTTGAACCCACTTAACAAGCGGCGCATAGCCCTCGGTCACTCCGTACTGAAGCGCAACATTGCCCTGAGTCAGCAGAATATCCTTTGCGATTTCCGCAAGCTCCTCGTTCGGGAACAAGGAGGGATCCGGTGCGCCGCCCGCGAACGAGATTATTCCCGGTCTGCCGAGCAGCTTAAACATCTCTCTTATCGAAGAACCCTCCAAGTGCTTAACTTTATCCGAAAACTTTTCTTTCATATTTATTTTACCCATTTGAATAATGCCTCTTTTCTTAAGTGTTTTTCAGAAATATTAAAGCGTGATATAGCCCGAGCTGTTTTCCTTTTTCTTCTTTTCGGGCTTATCTGGTTTAACTTTGTCTTGCTTTACAGTCCCGGAAGCGCTGCCTGCGCCGCAGTTGTGACCGCCTACGTGTTTTACGCGCTTCTTACAGCAATTTGATTTTGAAATGAACTTCATTATCGCCATAGCCCCCGCTATAACCGCGAGCAAAATAAGCGTAAATCCGACAATACTGTCTAAAAATTCTTTGATTTTAACAATTCTGCGCTTTCTCATACGCTTTTTCTTTTCGTGATAATACTTATCCTCTATCGCATCCTTTGCATTTGAGAAAAACTGTGTAGTCCTTTTTGCATACGGCTCAGCGAACTCAATCGCGCTGTCTGCATATTCGTTAAACTTTTTCATAGTTTAAGCCTCCTGTATATATTTTAACTTAAAAATCATTCATATCCAAGTACCGCAGCGTACGGAAGCGCACGGTATTTTCCGTCATAATCAAGCCCATAGCCGACAATAAACTCATCCGGTATAACGGCGCCGACAAAGTCCGCGTGAAAATCCACAACTCTCCTGTCCGGCTTGTCAAACATCGCGGCCACCCAAACATTCGCGGGGCTTTCAGTCCTTATCGTATCGACCAGCTTGCTGAGCGTACGCCCGGTGTCGACTATGTCCTCAACGACAAGTATATTCTTCCCCTTTATTTCTATGTCATTCAAAGAGCCGATATTCACGCTTCCGCTGCTCTCGGTTCCGCCGAAATAGCTTGAGGCCGAAATAAATTCCGTTCTGATATCCTCGATATCGATACGCCTTACAAGGTCAGCGGTGAACACAAACGCGCCTCTTAAAATGCACAGTACTGTCAGCGACTTAATTTCTCTTTGTTTTAATGCTTTATTAATCTGCAAAGCAGTTTGCTTTACAATACTTTCTATCTCTTGTTCTGAAAACAGAATTTTCTTAATCCTCAAGTTCTTCTCTTTCACAATTTACCACCAAAACGTTTTTTGTATCTCTTGTAACCTTATATTTCTCACTTACCCTGATACCGATAACCGCCAGGACCTCATCGCCGCTGCACAAAAGCGGTATTCCCGCGCGTTCCTCGCGCCTAATTTTAAGGTCGATAAACAGCTTCTTTATCTTGCGGCTTCCGCCGTCCTTATAAACGGAAATCCTATCGCCGCCGCGCCTGCTTCTAAGCACAAGCGATGCACCGTTTTCGCCGCAAACCTTTTCATAATCAAGCGCCTGAACCTTTTTTCCGCGTCTGAAATCCTGTTTAGGTACAACTTTAAGCTCAATATGATACACATATCTGCCGCTTTCTATATTATATAACTTATCCGGCTCAACTTCAATACAAAAACCGCTATTGTTACTAAAACTTAATCCTTTTTCGCCAAAATTGTCATCTTTTAGGCAAAATTCAAGCCATCCGTAATTTTTTGATACCATAAGTCCGCCCGGCAGATCAAGACTTCCTGAATTTTCAGACTCCGCAAAATCAATAATCATATCAATATGCTTCTTTTCAAGCGAATAATCCGCACGCATAGCTTCACGCGCACACAGAATTATAAGCCTTGATACAACCGAACGGCTGCCGATTATTTTAAGCGACTCAATATCGAGCGCTTTATACTTTGACTTAACTGCAGGCGAGCCGAGACGGGCATACAAACGCTTAGCATATCCGTCCATAAAATCGGCGTCTTCACCAACTGACGACGCAAACCTCGCAAGAGCGTCCGCCGCTGCTGGATTAATCTCTTTAAGCACAGGAATTACGCTGTGTCTTATTTTATTCCTTGTGTAGTCATCATTTAGGTTTGTACTGTCGGTCTTATATTCAAGACCGTTCTCGCGGCAATACTGCTCAATATCCGCACGCATAACGTCAAGCAGCGGGCGAACCACACCGTCCGTACGACTGTACTTTATCCCGCGCATACCCGAAAGACCGCTTCCGCGTATGAGCCGCATAATAACAGTCTCCGCCTGATCGTCTCTGTTATGTGCGGTCGCCGCAAAGTCTATATTATTTTCCCTGAGCACATCAGCAAAGAACTCATACCTTGCTCTTCTGCCGGCTTCCTCCTCCGTGAGACCTCTCTCTTTTGCGGCAGCAGTCACATCCTCATACCGAACGAACAGCTTAACATTTAAGCTATCACACAGGGATTTAACATAGTCCTCATCCCTCGCGGCTTCATCGCCTCTTATGCCGTGATTTAAGTGCGCGGCATAAATCTTATATCCGTGCGTTTTACGCATACCGCAAAGGATATGCAATAGACATACCGAATCTGCTCCGCCCGACACCGCAACAAGCACGCGGCTCTTGTCAGGCAAAAGATTATGCCTTAAAATCGTATTATATACCTTGTCGGGAACTCTGCTGCCCGAATTATCATTAATCATCGCGCAGACCACTCCAGTTTGAAAATTTAGTGAACTCACCGAGCCACGAGAGATACTCATATCCCACTTCGCCGTTTCTGTGCTTCTCAAATTTAATCTTTGTCTTGTTCGGTTCCTCGCAGTCCTCTTTATAATACCCTTCTCTGTAAATAAACACAACCATATCCGCGTCCTGCTCAATTGAACCGGATTCTCTTAAATCGCTCAAAATAGGCTCTTTACTCTCGCGGTGTTCAACGCCGCGGTTGAGCTGTGACAGCGCAATAACAGGTATCTCAAGGTCGTTCGCCATTATTTTCAGCGTTCTTGAAATCTCCGAAACCTCCTGCTGTCTGTTTATACCTCTCCTGCCCGAGCTCATAAGCTGCAGATAATCGACAATAACAAGATCAAGCCCCTTTTCAAGCTTGAGTTTTCTGCACTTTGCACCGATTTCGGTCGCAGTAACACTCGAGTCATCGTCAATGTATATCTTAGTCTCCGAAAGCGCCGCAACCGCCTCGCCGAGCTTAGGCCAGTCGTCATCTTTAAGGTCTCCGCGCTTTATGCGTTCTGCGCTGACCTTCGCCTGCGCCGATAACATACGGTTTGCTATCTGAATACCCGGCATCTCAAGGCTGAAAATCGCTACGGTCGCGCCGTCAATTATTGCCGCGTTCTGCGCAATATTGAGCGCAAGCGCAGACTTACCCATACCCGGACGCGCCGCGATTAGAATAAACTCTGCCGGATGAAGCCCCGCCGTTCTTCTGTCCAAATCTACAAAACCTGTAGTAAGACCGGTAACCGCCTCGCCCGCATCAGAGAGTTTTTCAATCGTGCTGACACTCTCATCAATAAATCTCGAAATATGACTTAAGCCTGTCGAATTACGCTTCTGGGTAATATTAATAATTCCCTGTTCGGCAGCAGCTATAACCTCGTCAATCTCATCCTCTCCGTCATAGCATCGCTTAGCCACGTCCTCGGTAAGACTTATCATACGCCTGAGCTCAGCCTTTTCACGAACAATACCGGCATAGTGCCGAACACTGTTTTGGTCAGTTGACGGAACCATATCTATAAGTCTGAAAACAAATTCAAGACCGCCTATTTTTTCAATAGTTCCTCTAAGCTCAAGACGGCGCTTAATCGTAACATAATCAATCGGTTCGCCCGCATCAAACAAGCTGACGACCGTTTCAAAGAGTTCTCTGTGGCGCTCAATATAAAAGTCAGCCGAATTCACTATACCTATAACATCGGGAATTCGGTCACGCGATACAATAATCGCACCGAGAACCGACTGCTCCGCCTCATCGCTGAACGGCATAGTGCGAAAGGCGGGAGTCTGCTCTCCGCCCTCACTGTAATCCGCTGCACCGCCGAACATATTATCGTTTATACTAACTTCGGTTCCATCCATAAGATGTATACCTCCCCGACTGATTTTCTAAGCCTCTGTAACTTGTACTTTAAACGTACCGACAACTCCCTGATACAGCGTAACCTTTACGTCGCGCGTGCCGCAGCTCTTTATACCGTCGGGCAAATCTATTTTTCTCTTGTCAACCGCTATGTTGTACTGAGTCTTGAGCGCCTCGGCAACATCCTTTGAGGTAACCGAACCGAACAGCTTGCCCTCCTTACCGGCCTTTGCGGTAAGCTTAACAGTAATTTCCTTCATACGCTCTGCAATGTTCTGAGCCTTTAATTCTTCCTGATTGCGTCTGAACTGCTCCGCACCCTTCTTACCTTCAAGCTCGTTTATTGCCTGCTTTGTCGCAAGCTTTGCAAGTCCCTTCTTGAGCAGAAAATTATTCGCGTAGCCATCGCTTACGTTAATCAAATCGCCCTTCTTGCCCTGTGATTTTACATCCTGCATAAGAATTACTTTCATAATATATGTCCTCCTTTAATTTATATCGTAAATTACTGTTCCTCCGAAAGCACAGCGTCGATAGCCTCTTTTAAACGCTGAAGAGCAAATTCCGTATCAGCGTCATCTATCTGCGCACCTGCAATCGTTATATGTCCGCCGCCGCCCAAGCGTTCAAGAATGAGCTGAACGTTTATGCTCTCGAGCGACCGACCGCTTATAATCACTTTATGCCCGAGCTTTGCTATAACAAACGACGCCTCTATTCCCGCTATGTTAAGCAGCTCGTCTGCCGCCTTAGCGACGATAACCTGAAGGTCTTTTCCCGAATCCTCACACACTACAATAGCTATGTTATCTCTATAGACCTTTGCACTGCCGATAATCTTTGAAAGCCGCAAGCAATCGTCAAGCTCGGTTTTAAACAAACGTCTTACATTTATCGGGTCGACGCCCATACGCCTTAAATATGCCGCAGCCTCAAACGTACGCACGCCCGTCTTAAACGTAAAGCCCTTTGTATCAAGAAAAATACCGGCATACAGCGCCTCGGCCTCACGCAGAGTAAGCGTCGGTGTGTCCTGAATATACTGAAGAATTTCGGTAACCATCTCACACGCCGACGAAGCGTACGGTTCGTGATAAGTGAGTACGGCATTGTCTATAAAGTCCTCCGCACGGCGATGGTGGTCAATCAAAACAACCGACTTCGCCGCAGACAGCACGTCCGGATATTCAACCATACTTTTTCTGTGCGTATCAACTATGATGAGCAGCGACTGTTTATCCATCAAAGACGCCGCCTTTTCGCCTGAAATTATGTTGCCCGCATACTTCGGGTCGCTCATAAAGTTACTCAGCAAAAGCTTTGCATTTGACACGTTTTTCTTAAGTACGATATAGGTGTCCGCACCCCTTTCCCTGACCGCTTGAAAGAGACCGATTGATGCACCGAGCGAATCCATATCTCCGTTTTTATGTCCCATAATCATCACGTTAGACGACTGGTCAATCAATTCTCTTAAGGCGTGAGCCATAACCCTCGCTTTAACCTTTGTGCTCTTTTCAACCTCACGCGACTTCGCACCGTAAAACTTATAAGAGCCCGGAGATTTAACCACTACCTGGTCGCCGCCGCGGCCGAGCGCCATTTCAAGCGCAAGATTTGCCATTTTGTTATTTTCCTCAAGAGTTTCGCCGCCGCGGCCTGTGCCGATGCTGAGCGTTACCGGTATCTTATTTTCAAGATTAATTTCACGCACTGCGTTTAATACTCTGTACTTTTCTTTTTCGATTATATCAGCATATTCTTTGTTATGAAAAAATACTATGAACTTTTCTCTCTCATATCTCCGCGAAACGCCTCCACCCTCGGAAACCCACGCGTTGACCTGCTTTTCAATCTCACCCATAAGAGCGCCGTGATTTGAGTTCGGCGTCTCCTTTAATACCTCGTCATAATTATCGATAACGACAAGACACTCCACAATTTCCTTTTCACTGCAGACACGTCTAAGCTCGTTAACCTCAGTCATATCCACAAAATAGAGTCCGACCAAGGTCTCGTTCCCAACATTTGACCGAACTGCGTGACCGTTTACCTCATATGTTCTGCCCTCATACTCAAACTCATCAGAGACATTCGTTTCGCTCTCTGCATACTTGTCAATAGAAAGGTCGCTTAAAATATCCTGAATATACTCGCCGTAATCAGCGTCACGTCCGATTAAATCCAAAAAGAAATCGTTACACCATCTGATTTCACCCTTGACAGTTATTACAACAACAGGATAAACAAACGACTGAACAGCCGCTTTTGTCACTTGTTCGATGCAGAACGAATAGCTTTGCATATACATATAAAATCTGCGTCTCCGGTATTTCATAGTAATAACGCTCACTGCAAGCAGAAATACACCGCCCAGCATCATAATAACTCCGAAAACTGTCAAATCCAATTTACCAAGGTGACCGAGTATTAATAAAACTGCTCCGAAAAAGCCAATAAAGACAGCGCTTATTAAAGAATCCCTGAAACCGAGCATAATTTCACGGGTCGCGAAGTTCTTGGATTTTTTAATTTTCATCGTCTCCACCTGCCCTCTTTATCATTCTGATATTGCGTCCCGAATCAATCATACCGACCAGCATCAGAACATAGAATATAACAGATATTAAAAAATACCCTATAACAAACACCGCGGCATAAATGCCAAACCGGGCATATCCGCTTTTAATTTTTCGCGACAGCCCGAAGTCAAGCAGCGATAGTCCGTCCGCAGCGAGCAAAAACGAAAGTACCGCCGAGGCATTTTTAAGTATCAGCATAATCCACGACGTACTCTCTGAAAACATAGTCACAAGCATCAGCAAAACGAGTACAAAACTCATACTGCGCGGCACCGTAATCATATTAAACGGCAGATAAGCGCAGCCCTTTACTCTGAGTCGTCTCACAAAGAACACCGAAGCCGCATAAACCAGGTATCCTACGATAACCGAATATATTATCATCATAGACGGAAAGTACGAAAGCACCGTAGTTTTTATTTGAGCAAGAACCGTATTAACCGCCTCTGTAAGGTCAGTACCCGAAGCGTTTCCGGCTTCCTCAAGCATAGGCTCCATTGATGACTTCATTGAGTCAATTGCGGCATCAAGCATATCCGCAATTCCGCTTTCACTGCCCGAAAAGATATTTACAACCATCACGCTCAGAGCCGCGCCTATAAGCACTGCAAGCGCCGTTAAAAGCAGCGACTTATAAAAGCCGTAATTTTTGCTTATCGCCAGTCCTGCCGCAATTCCCGGAAGGAGAACAACACAAGCATTTAGCCCTGCCGAAAGCACATTTCCCGTTAATATAAACAAAACGAGTACAGCTGCTGCAAGTGAAACCGCCGTAATCTTAACGCCGCAGCGAATTAACAAACAGCATAGCGGAAGTCCGCATATGAAAATAGCGAACAAGTTAAGCAGCGGCACGTATGTGCCTGCAAGAACAAGCACAACAGTCAGAGCCGAGACCAACGCTCCAACACAGAGCATTTTAGCACTGAATTTATTCATATAATATTACCTTCTTAAATAATCATAAGTGCGGATTAATCTGAAATCGCCTCTCTGAGACGTGACAAATCACCGTATCTCTTTTCGATAAGATGATTGTTTTTTATCTCAGCATCAAGCTGCTTTATCATCATTTCATTAATATCCTCTATTTCAATACCGAGACGCATCGCGGTAACATATGCGATGTTTATAATCCCCGCCGCATCGCACGTCAAATTAGTGAGGGTTTCGCAATCGGGCTCAGCAGCGATATCACCACAGAAATCCGTCAGCTTCTGCATAAGTTCAACCTTTAAAAGCTCAACTGTTTTTATATTGTTCGCTATGTCAATTTTCAAAAAAATCACCTTCGTTTTGCGTATAAAAACAATATTTTTTCTATTTTACCAAACTTCTCTGATTATTTCAAGCATTTTATGCGAAAAATTTGTGACAATATAAGCTGTCCACACATAAACTGCTTATAAAAAGGGGTGATAATATGTCAAAAGCACGGAGTCTTGCCACTGTAAACATAGGCGAGACCGTTATAATACACGGGTTTTCAGCTGACTGCAGAGAGCTTTCCGAGTCAAGGCTGAAAACACTCGGTTTTAATCCAAGCGAGAGCATAACGCCCATTCTTATATCTCCGCTCGGCGATCCGTCGGCATATCTGCTCGGCTCCGGCGCACAAATTGCCCTGCGCCGCAATGAAGCTGAGTATATTTTAATAGAATAAAGGAGCCTTCTCATATGAAAGTTTTCATAAAATCCGCTGTGCCGAAACCTAAAACCCAAAAGCAAAGAAAAAAACACACACTATATCTGCTCGGAAACCCAAATGTCGGCAAAAGTACAGTTTTTAACGCTCTAACGGGACTTAAACAGCACACAGGCAACTGGGCAGGCAAAACAGTGAACGCGTGCTTCGGAAAATACAAGTATAACAGTATCGACTACGACGTCATTGACCTTCCCGGCACACACTCGGTAAGCGCCTGCTTTGACGAAGAATGTGTCACAAACTCAAACATAGACGCGGACAACTTTAATGACGCCGATACATATAAAGACTCCACAACGCTGATTTTTGTCGATGCTACTGCAGCAAAACGCGGCATCGTGCTTGCGCTTGAATATCTTGAACATCCACGATACAGAGCAAATAAATCTGCTGCTTTGTGCCTTAATTTATGCGACATTGCCGAAAAGCGCGGCATAGAGATTAATTCGGAGCGGCTTAGCAAAATTTTAGGTATACCTGTAATTAAGCTATCTGCGCGAAAAAAGAATGATATAGCAAATCTTAAATATGAGATTTCAAAAATGGCACAAAAGCCGCAAATACTCTGCGAGTCCTGCTCCGATGCCCCTATGTCCAACAACGATTCAATAAACAGATACGCCGAAAAAATCTGTAATGAATGTATCAGCCATTCGTATAACCCGATCGAAAGTGCGGGACACAAATTTGATAAGATTATAACTTCCAAATCCGTGGGCATACCGGTTATGATACTTTGCCTCGGCGCAATCCTGTGGATTACTATAAAAGGAGCAAACTATCCATCGGATATGCTCGCAGAATTTTTTGCGTTTACAGAACCTTACCTTATGAAACTATTTGATTATATAAACCTCCCACAATTCCTGACCGGAATGTTAGTGGACGGCGTATACAAAACAGTAACGTGGATTATCGCAGTAATGCTGCCGCCAATGGCAATATTCTTCCCGCTTTTTACAATACTTGAGGATTTGGGATTTCTGCCGAGAATTGCATTTAATCTTGACAAGTGCTATGCCCGTGCTAATATGAGCGGTAAGCAATGTCTTACACAATGTATGGGTCTTGGATGCAACGCAGTCGGCGTATCCGGCGCAAGAATTATGCCAAGTGAAAAGCAGCGGTATATTGCTATACTCACCAACTGCTTTATGCCCTGCAACGGAAGATTTGCACTGCTCATTACTATATCAACAATCTTCATCGGCAGCGCGATAAGTGTTAAGTATTCAAGTGTTATTTCAATGCTTACGGTACTTATGCTTATAATTCTTTCAGTATTTATAACATGGATAGTTTCGTATATATTATCCGTAACACTTTATAAAGACAAAAGCGAAATATTTTCGCTTGAACTTCCAGAATACCGAAAGCCCGAAATTTTAAAAACGCTTACAGTATCACTTATCACAAGAACGTTAAAAATAATAGGCCGAGCGCTGCTTGTATCCGCGCCGATGGGAGCTGTAATTTGGCTGCTCGCAAACATTCGTATAGGTGATATATCCAGTCTTACCGCAATATCGCAAACACTCAATCCTATAGGAAGTTTTCTCGGTGTTGACGGATATATATTATTCGCTTTTCTGCTCTCTCTGCCGGCAAACGAAATTACTCTGCCTATACTCATTATGGCGTATCTCTCTACGGGAACTATGGGTGACATCAGCGATTTAAGTACACTTAAAACAATACTCACTGCTAATAACTGGACGATACTGACAGCTGTAAATATGGTGCTGCTCACACTGTATCATTCACCGTGTATCACAACACTAATGACTATCTATCACGAAACACACAGTGCAAAAAAAGTTGCCCTTTCAATAGTACTGCCATGTGCGGTCGGCGCCTTACTGTGCCTTATATCAAGACTTGTGTTTATGCTTTTCGGAATTGTATAAAAACTGCGCTAAAGCGCCTGTTTTTATAGTGAGATTGGTCACACAAACAACGTTTTAACTATATTAATTTAGTAATTATAATAAAAATTTAACTAAAATTATTGACATATCAATTTCATTAATATATACTAAACATAAGAAATAATTATTCTATTAAAGGATTGGTGATTTAAAATGACCTTTGAACAAGCAGTTGCTAAAGTTCAGGACATCATGACAGCCGCTAAACCCGAAAATATGTCGGACGTTGCTGTACAAATACACTTTACAAACAACGATTGTGAAGGTACTATGTACATAGCATGCCGTGCGGGCGAACTCGACGTCGCAGGATATGACTATAATGATAATGATGTTGCCATAGATATTAAGTATGGTGATCTTACAAAAATTCTTAAGGGTACAATGAGTGTTGCAAATGCGGTAAGCAAAGAACTTATCAGCATATATGGCAACGGTGACGCACTTAGCGTTATCGCGGGTTGCGCTAAGAAAGCTCCGGCTAAAAAAGCGCCTGCAAAAAAGTCACCGGCTAAAAAGGCTCCTGCAAAGAAAGCTGCTCCTAAAGCTGCGGCTAAGACAGAAGAAAAGCCTGCTGCTAAAGCACCTGCTAAGCCTACCGCAAAAACAGCAGCGAAGGCTGAAGCTCCTAAGGCTACCGCAAAACCCGCTGTTAAAGCAACCACAGCTAAGACAACAGTTGCTAAAAAGACAACAAAATAAGAATGTTAATACTAAACCGGCCTATCACTCAGTTAGTGATAGGCCGGTTTTTCATTATATTATAGTCAGTAATGTCCTTAATTTGTTGTCATATTATTAAAAAACACGGAACAGCCCGATATAAAAATGCAGGCCGCACCGCGTTATTAGCAAATCAATTAATTACAAAAAGCAAGTTTCACCGCTTAATGATTTCTGATTTTAATCATTCGTACGCTGTCGCTGAGATTTACATCAGAAGTCTCAACCTTAAACTTTGACTTATCGATATGTGCCGATTGAGCAAGCTCATCATCATATTCGGCAATAATAAGCGCGATATCCTTTTCGAGTTTATTAATCTCATTCATCGTACCCGTGCGAATTTCATCTGACTCCTTCTTAATCTCGTCAATGCTCCCCATACTCAGAACACCGTCAAAATTCATATCACAAGTATCGAAACTACGTAAGTCCATGGTTAACACCTCTAACACCCTATCTGTAATCTAAAATTATAACATCTGAAATAATTTTGTAACAATACTGTAATATTATAACAGTTCTTGTCTCATTTGTCAAGTATTGTTTTTTATTGCGCAAATATAAAAAAATACGACATGTAAGCTGGCGCTCATCCGATGAAAGGCTAAACAACTAAGCGAAGGGGGTGCTCCCGTGCTTTGCGCTCTTAAGTTATACATTTGGCCTATATAACCCAAAAGTTTTCATAAGATGAGCGTTAGCTTACATGTCGTCGCAATGCGCTGCGCTGTTTCGCTTTCGGATTACATCCGAAAGGCTTCTCTGCTCCGCGATTGCTCCTCTTCCCACAAAGGCTTTGCCTTTGCGGGAGCCCTGTCTTTTTTGCGCTGCGCTGTTTCGCTTTCGGATTACATCCGAAAGGCTTCTCTGCTTTGCGATTACTCCTCTTCCCACAAAGGCTTTGCCGTTGGGGCGGCGGGGATGCCGCCCCTTGGGTTTTGGTTTAATTGGCTTTGAAGTCTTCGTAGGTTTGGGTGATTTTACGGCAGCCGTAGTTGGCGTTTATGTATGCCATATCTTCCACTTTTGTTTCTCCGTCGTCGTCTACGTCGGCTCTGCTGCGGACTATGCTGTTGGCTCCCGTTCTTAGACCTGCTCCTACTACACCTACGTCGAGGAGGGATACTACGTTACCCTTGCCGTTTGTGTTCCCTATTATCGGCACTATCTTCTTGCACGGGCCTGTTGATTCTTGTCCGGCTGCTGCTCCGAAGTATATTTCTGTCTGTCCGTCATTTACTTCTACTTTAAAGCCTGTTATCTCGTAGTCGAGATATCCCTGCTTCTTTACCGCCACTGTCCACTCGCCGAGCGGCAGGCCTTTTTCAAACGTTGCGTTTGTTCTTACACGCGTTGTCTGTGTTTCAAACGTCTTTCCGTCCGTTGTTCTTGTAAAGTATACCTTCGCCGGCGTCTGT
>UQOT01000034.1 GCA_900542675.1 uncultured Eubacteriales bacterium
GCTCAGATCCACCGTTTATTTAAGCGTTAGAGTCTACTTACCAATCTCTTTTCGGCAATATCCTCCCACTTTGTACCGGGCTTTCCGTAGTTCGCGTAGGGATGAATAGATATCCCGCCGCGCGGCGTAAATTCGCCCAAGACCTCAATATATTTCGGGTCCATCAGCTTAATCAAATCCTTCATTATCTTGTTCACGCAATCCTCGTGGAAATCACCGTGATTGCGGAAGCTGAAAAGATACAGTTTAAGCGACTTACTCTCAACCATTTTCTCACCGGGAATATACGAAATAGTGATATTCGCAAAATCCGGCTGCCCGGTAATAGGGCACAGAGATGTAAACTCAGGACAGTTAAATCTCACCCAATAGTCGTTTTCCTTGTGTTTATTCTCAAATACCTCAAGCACCGACGGATCGTAATCTGACTTATACTCGGTGTTGCCGTTTCCGAGCAGTGTCAAGCCCTCGCGTCCGCGCATATCGTTACTGCTCATTTTATACCTCCCTATCAATATACATCAAGTCCGTTGGCTAAAAATGCGGCGCGTCTGTCACGGCAGGTGCCGCAGACACCGCACGGCTTATCGCCGCCCTCATAGCAGCTCCACGTCATCTCGTACGGGACACCAAGTCTTACACCCTCGGCGACCACTTGACTTTTATTGAGCGTTACAAACGGTGCTTCAACCCTTATCTGTCCGCCGCTTCCTTCATAAATTGCCATATTCATCGCATTGTTAAACACTTCGCTGCAGTCGGGATACGCATTACCGGCGGCATCATCACTGTGCGCGCCATAATATATAACCTCTGCTCCGAATGACAGCGCTATACTTGCGGCTGCCGAGAGAAAAAGTCCGTTGCGAAACGGTACATATGTCGATACCGGCTCGCCGTCTGCAGCTTCAAGCTGTTCGGCATAGCTCAGCTTCGGTATTTCCGAATTATTATTCTGCTCAAGCAGCGAACAATCGCTGTACTTAAACATTAACGACAAATCAATCGTCAGCCGTTTAACCTTATAATACGCGGCTATATTCTCAGCCGCCTTAATTTCCTTTGAGTGCTTTTGTCCGTAAAACACAGAGAGTGCGGCAACGTTGTCTGCTCCGTACTTCTCTATTGCAAGCGCGAGGGCTGTTGTACTGTCAACGCCGCCGCTGAACAAAACCACCGCCTTATACTTTTCCAAACCAAAAACCTCCAAAAAAACTACTCAGGAACCAAGCACCTGTGTCACTAATTCAAAATCATCAGCGAACTTGCCGCGCAGAGTACGCGTTAAAGTCTTTGCGGACGGCTTTTGAATTCCACGTGCCGTCATACAGCTGTGACTCGCCTCTATAAACACTGCCACATCGGGGCTGCCGGTGATTTCCGACATAATCTCCGCGATGTCCGTGCCAATCCGCTCCTGTATCTGAAGCCGTCTGCACACCATATCCGCAATACGCGCTATCTTGCTAAGCCCGATTACACGTCCTGCGGGAATGTACGCGACCGACACATTCATATCATACATCAGAGCCATATGATGCTCACAATAGCTGAACACTTCTATATCTTTAACGACAACCACATCGTTTGTGCTGCCAAACGAATCGGGATCGTCCTCAAACGTCTTGTTAAACATTTCGGCAATCTCAGCATTTGTATAGTTTATCCCCTTAAAAACCTCGCTGTACATCCTTGCGACACGCTTTGGGGTGTCTTTAAGACCCTCCCTTTCTGGATTTTCACCGAGTGCTTCGATTATGCCGCGAACGTGATTTTCTATCGCCGCGGTATCTATCTTTTTCCTGCTGTCCAAACTATACACCTCTCTTGTCAGGATCCCATATTACCTTATGCATCTGTATCTGCATATTTACATCATTTAAATTATTCTTAATCATAAAGTCCACGATTTCCACAGGCTCAATACTGCCGAATACCGGACTTATATACACGCCGCATCTTCCTATGAGATCATACTCCTTCATAATCTCCTTTGCGCGGTTTAAATCGTTTTTACTGCCCGCAACAAATTTCACACAGTCGTTACGCTTAAGCAGCTGAAAATTTGAGAGTATCATCTTGTTTTCCATACCGCTAAGCGGCAGCTTATAGTCCATCGTGAATACGGGGCGTATTTCCTCAGCGCAAAACGGCTTTAAATCTACCGCTCCGTTTGTTTCAATCTCAACACGCAAATCCGCAGCTTTGAGGGATTTTAAGAGCTCACTCATTCCGTCTCTTAAAAGAGGCTCTCCGCCCGTTAGAGTTACATTTTTTACTCCGCTTCTTTCTATGTACTTTAAAATATCATCGGCGGAAAGCAGTTCATACTGTGCGTCCTTTTCATTTGCCCACTCGGTATCGCAGTATGAACACCTGAGGTTACAGCCCTTAAAGCGTATAAATACCGCAAGCTGACCTGCACGCCTGCCCTCGCCGTTTATGCTGATAAATTTTTCGCAAACTTCAAACATAACCATATTTTAACTTTCAAAATACTCCGCACAATTCTCGGGCGTCTCGTAAACCTTGACAGAACATATCGGCAAACCGCTTTCTTTAAGCTTATCGAATATGTACTTTGCGAAATTCTCGGCAGTCGGTCTGAAATCAGCCGCTAAAACGTCAAACTCCTCTTCCTCAAGCATCATCAGAGTAGAACCTCGCAGAGTATCGCGCTCATAAACCAACTTGTGGTCAAACTCAGCCGCAATCTCTCTGAGCTTGTGCTTTATATCTGAAAAGTCAATAACCATACCGCGGCTTGTTCCGGCTTCAATCAGGTTATCCGACTCCGCCGTAACAACAATCCGCCATCTGTGGCCGTGAATATTTCTGCACATTCCCTCATGAAACGCCAAAAAATGCGCAGCGTCGAAATGCGTCTCACACGAAACTCTGTACCCCATTATAATCCCCCTTTTATCTGCGCCTATGATATATTAAACTTCCATTATAATAGGTAAAATCATAGGTCTGCGCTTTGTCTTGTAATAGAGATAATTGCCGACCTCGTTCTTAACTCTGGTTTTAACTGTTGTCCAATCGAACGAACGCCTGCTCAAACACTCCTCAACCACATCGGCTGCGTGAACCTTAATCTCGTCCATAAGGTCCTCAGACTCTCTAACATACACAAATCCCCTTGAAATTATATCGGGACCGGATATACACTCGCCAGTCTCTTTGTCTATCGTCATTACAACGATGATTATTCCGTCTTCGGCCAAATGCTTTCTGTCTCTTAACACTATATTACCGACGTCGCCAACGCCAAGACCGTCAACCAGAACCTTTCCCGCGGGCACAGTACCGACAATTTTTGCACTCTGCGGCGAAATTTCAAGAACCTTGCCGTTGTCCAAAACAAAAATATTCTTCTTATCTATTCCCGTCCGCTCCGCAAGCTCCTTGTGTTTGCATAGGTGACGGTACTCGCCGTGAACAGGTATAAAATACTTCGGCTTAACAAGCGAAAGTATAATTTTTAGCTCCTCCTGACAAGCGTGACCCGATACGTGAACATCGGCAGACTTTTCATAAATAACCTCCGCGCCGTGCTTTAAAAGCTCATTTACAACGTTTGCTACCGATTTCTCGTTACCCGGAATAGGACTTGCCGAGATAATAACCAGGTCGCCGGGCTCAATGTTAATCTTCTTATGGCTTGTAAATGCCATTCTGGTGAGCGCTGCCATAGATTCGCCCTGACTGCCTGTTGTGACAACAACAAGCTGCTCCTTTGGATAACGGTTTATATCGTCAATGCTGATAAGCGTCTTGTCGGGCACGTGCATATACTCAAGCTCAATTGCAGCCTCCAATACGTTCTCCATACTTCTGCCGGAAACCGCGACTTTACGGTTGCTCTTTACCGCCGCGTCAATAATTTGCTGTACTCTGTGAACGTTTGACGCAAACGTTGCAACGATAATTCTCTGCTTATTCTGATCGGCCTTGTCGAAAAGATTGTAAAACGTTTTACCGATTGTGCTCTCACTGTAGGTTATTCCGGGTCTGTCCGCGTTCGTACTGTCCGACATAAGCGCAAGCACACCTTCTCTGCCAAGCTCACCAAATCTTGCCAGATTAATCATATCGCTGTCAATCGGCGTCGAATCAATCTTAAAATCACCAGTGTGCAGAATTACTCCACTGGGTGTATGCAGCGCTATCGCAACAGCGTCCGCTATAGAATGATTGGTATGAATAAACTCCGCGGTAAAAGAGCCGAGTTTCACTCTGTCGCCCGCGTTTACCGTATTTAATTTGCACTGATTAAGTATTCCGTGCTCAATAAGCTTGTTTTTCAAAATCCCGAGAGTGAGCCGCGTTCCGTAAACCGGCACCGAAAACTCTTTTAATACAAACGGCAGCGCACCGATATGGTCCTCATGTCCGTGCGTCAGCACAATGCCGCGTATCTTATCGGCAATCTTATGAAGATACGTTATATCCGGTATAACGATATCAACGCCGAGCATATCATCATCCGGAAAAGCCATACCGCAGTCCAATATAACCGCATCGCTTTCATATTCAAAAACCGTAAGGTTCTTGCCGATTTCATTAAGGCCGCCAAGCGGAATAATTTTTATAGGCTTGCCGTTTGCCGTGCGGGTCTTTTGAACGCTCTGCCCGCTCCTTTGCTGAATATTCCGTGCAGCCCTGCCGCCTGACTGATTTTGACCTGCACGACTGCCGTTGTTTATATTTCTTGAATTACTCTTGCTCGAATTATTCTTATTCGCCCCTCCGAGCTTAGTAATTTTATCAACCATCTTATACGCCACCTTGCCGGCAACGTTCTGCTGTCTGCCGCTGCCTTGGCGGGTATTGTTGTTATTGCTGTTCTTCAAATATTCTCCTCCTGTTTCTTTTAAATTTTAGTCCGTTCACAATACAATTCATCTAGTTATTATAGCATACCGATTTGTCTAATGCAAGCATTTATTTACTTTTTGCAAGCATTTTTATTTTTTCTTTGATATCCGCCGAAATTTCCTCGGCTGCTTCAATACTCTCAGCCTCCGTAATAACTTTAATTACTCCGCTCGTTCCCATGGGTACAACTACGGCTATACCGCTGTCTGCCTGAATTTTAATCCCACCGCTCCCTGTCTGCTGCGTGCTTTTCATACTTTTTTTAATTCTGTTTATTATTTCGTCTATATCTCCGCCGCAATCGATTTCCGCTTCAGCTTTGAAAATTTTGGGCAATGTGTCAACCAGCGCGTCAAACGACCTATCGAAGCGGTTTAAAAAATCAAGAATTCTAACCGCTGCATACACTCCGTCAAACTCCATCATAAGCTGCTCGGCGCTGCCGCAGGCTATCATTTTTTCCATTCTCTGCCGTCTTCCGCCGTCTGTGCGGATTACATTCCCGCCCTGCTTTAAAATGGCGTCCTCCGCCGCACGGGATACGCTCTCAGGCAGCACAAACGTTCTGACACTGCTGTCGTGCAGCAGAACGTAGGTCATAACAAGCAGCGCCTGTTCCTCGGTTATCTCCTCGCCGTCGGACTTTTTGAGTATTATCCTGTCGCCGCCGTCAACAATCTCACCGCCAAACTCATAATTATCCGCACAGCCCTCCTTCATACATCCATAAAACTCGGAAAGCACCTCGCTCAGCACCTCAGACACCGTCTTTAGCGCGGTCGTAAGATTAAAATTCATCTTAAACTCGCGGCTTTTAACGCTGTTAATCATATGACGAATATAGTATGTCTTAAACTCACTGAGTCGTTTTTCCACTCCAAATTTTCTGCCTCCGACAGTCTCCTCAATTCCGTGCTTAAACAGTACATCAGTCTGCTCGCGCGAAAGCTCTATGCCGTATTTATCCATAATGACAAGCGATATTTCATCCCTATCAACCGCACGAGTTCTTGAAATATAAACACCGTAATCATTTCGGCAAAACCTGACCGCACTGCGCATAATAGGCAAATTCTGTACTCCGTAGTCAAACACATTTCCGCCGCAGAATTTAATTCCTATCTTTACTGCATCGGCAATCATATCGGCTCCGCTGTCACCATCGGTTCCTATCCCTACGCCGCTGCTCTGACGCACACCCAAAATTCTGCCTATCTTCATCGCGGTTTCGGGCGTTAAAATTTCCGTTTCATAACCAAAATTGCTCAATATATTCATCTCTCTTTATAAAAATTATTTTACAAATATTATTTGCTTTTAAAATTTAACTATACAAATCTGAATATGTTTGATATAATAAATGTACCAAACTCATAAATTAAAATTGTATAAGGAGATAATTCTATGGTAAATATAGGAAATGATTGGGATGAACTGCTCGGCGGAGAATTTGAAAAGGAGTACTATTTAAGGCTCCGTGCGTTCCTTTCCCGCGAATACAAGACCGGCACGATCTATCCCGATATGTATGACATATTTAACGCGCTGAAGTTCACACCGTACAGCGATACAAAGGTTGTCATTATCGGTCAGGACCCGTATCACGGCGAAGGTCAGGCGCACGGACTTTGCTTTTCGGTTATGCCTCCCGTTCCTCCGCCGCCGTCTCTTAAAAACATCTATAAAGAGATTGAAAATGAGCTTGGCACACCGCCGCCAAGCGACGGAGACCTTACACGCTGGGCGAAGCAGGGGGTTCTGCTCCTTAACACCGTGCTCACCGTTAGGGCGGGACTTGCAAACTCCCACCGCGGTGTCGGCTGGGAAATATTCACCGACAAGATTATCGAGCTGCTATCACAGCGCGAAAAGCCGATGGTATTTATGCTGTGGGGCAACAATGCCAAAGCCAAAAGCGCACTGATTACAAACCCACGTCATCTTATACTCACAGCGGCGCACCCAAGTCCGCTATCGGCATATAACGGATTTTTCGGCTGCGGTCACTTTAAGACTTGTAACGAATTCCTAAAGAACAACGGTGAAACGCCTATAAACTGGTAACAAAATATATTTTTATATAAAGGGGTAATAATTATGAAATCATTTTTCAAAAAAGGTTTTAAACTCACGGCAATCACTATGGCTGCCGCAATAACGGCAGCTGCGCTAAGCGGCTGTTCGTTCGGCAAAAAGAGCGTACCCGCATCCACAACAACTCCGACAGCTGCATCACAGGATATTGCCACAGAAACACCCAATCCGGAAAAACTGATTGTCGGCAAATGGGAGGTTATAAATGTTACCGACCAAAACGGCGAAGAGGTAAATCTCGCCGATGCCGATTTAAGCGGCACACCGCTTGAAAGCTATGCAAGCGTTATCGGAATGGTGCTTAAAAAGGGCGTCAGCATCGAATTTAAAGAAGATAAAACAATTCCGCTCGTAATTACAACCGGTGAATATGAAATTGACGGCGACAACCTTATTATTTCTATTCCAAAGGTTTCATCACAGTCAATTAAAACAACATTTGACATAAACGAGTCTGACTTAACAATTAAAATAGGAACTTATACCATTAATCTTACCAAAAAATAAAACAAGTGACGAGTGTAGTGACGGACGGAGGCGAAATAATGTCAATATATAATTTTATGCGGGATAATAGCAGTCAGCCGCTGTATATGCAGCTTAAGCAGGCTATTATTAATGACATAAATTTGGGACTTTTCGGAAATATGCAAAAGCTTCCGTCCCGCCGCGAACTTGCGCGTGAACTCGGGCTGAGCACGACCACAGTCAACAATGCGTATCAGGCATTGGTTGACGAGGGCTACGCTATGACAATAGACCGCAGCGGGTTTTATATAAAGTCAGGCGCAAAAGAGAACGAAGCTTTTGATGACATTATATGGGAGAAGGATAAAAACTACCTGTATAACTTCACCTATAACGACTGCGACCTGACCAACATAAAGCAAGCAGATTTAAAGCTTCTTTCAAAGGACATTTTTGAACTTAATCCCGAATATCTTCTGCGGCACAGCAATAAGCGCGGCGAACCCGAGTTCCGCCTTGCGCTTTGCCGCTACCTTGGCAGCCATAAACAACTCGAGTGTGGATTAAGCGAAATATTCACCGGTGCGGGCGTACAATATCTTCTGACCATAATCACTATGGTTTTGGGTATGGACAAGACATACGGCTTTGAAAATCCTACCGACTACAAGATTTATGTTTGGCTTAAGAATCTCGGTGTTAATATAAAACTTGTAAATATTTCCGGAGATACGGAATTTTCGTGCGATGAACTCGACAGGCTCGGCATAGACGTAATGATTGTTATGCCTGAAAATCAGCTCCCGACCGGCACGTGTATGAGCGAAAAACTCCGCCGTGAGCTTGCGCACTGGTGCAGCCGCAAGACGGCGAACAAATATGTAATAGAATACGCAACCGACGGAAACCTGAACTATCAGGGTTACCGTGAGAAAACAATATATTCGCTCTCGAGCGGAAAAAACACAATCTATATTGATTCGTTTTATCCGACTATTTCCAATAACACAAAAGCGGCGTTTATGGTACTGCCCAAAGGAAACATAGATTTGGTAATCAAAAAGCTTGAGATGTATTCTCCGCTGATTACAATAGCCGAACAACTCATATACAGCCGCCTTATAAACAGCGGAGCTATGACAAAGCTGATAAAACATAACAACAAAACAATGCTAAAAAAGCGAAATTTGCTGAAAAACTGTCTCAAAAGCTCCGAAATAGGTGATCGACTGACGATAACAAACGATGAAACCGGAATGAATTTTCTATGTTCATTTGACAGCAAGAGCTCCGGCTTTGAACTGCAAAAACTTGCGTTTGACAACGGAGTAAAAATTTTTGATTTATCACAATTTATACTCCGCCCAAATCCGCTGCTGACCAAAAATAATTTCGTTTTCGGTTATGCGGGAATACCGGAAAGCGAAATCGAAAACGCCGTAGCCCGCTTAGAAGCCGCCTGGAAGCCGCAAAAATAGAATATCACAAAAAAATAAAATTTTTTACAAAAAACTATTGCAAAACAAAAAAAATTATGCTATAATATTTTTTGTTGCGCAGCAATGCAGCATTTGCGGTAAGCGCAGGGCATTGCGACAACATGGACGGGTATCGAAGTGGTCATAACGGGGCTGACTCGAAATCAGTTTGTCGGTAACACCGGCACGTGGGTTCGAATCCCACCCCGTCCGCCAAAAAAGCGTGATGATTTTACTGTCATCACGCTTTTTTATATTCCTGTGTTTCTGTTCGTGTAATTTAGTTTGCTCACATGCCCGGTTCACTTCAGGACGGGGTGCCTTTCGTTGATTTTATAACGGCTTTATTATACCCTCACGATATGCGCAGAGCAGGGCTTCTAAATCCTTAATCTGTTCTTTAAGGCGTATACCTTGGTCGGTGTCATAAACCATTTTCCGCTTACCCGCCTTTTCGAGAACTACGGTTTTTGAGTGGATATCTATCTCCTCGCGCACCGCTTTTTCCTTTGACTCAAAAGGTTCGTGCGATGCAAGTATCAGCCCGTGCGAATTAAACAGCAGCGTATATCCCGCAATACCGGTTTTCGGCTGATAGCCCTTTGACAGTCCGCCGTCAATTACAAACAGCTTTCCGCCCGCCTTTATCGGACTTTGTCCCTTCTTAATCTCAACCGGCACGTGACCGTTTATAATATGCGACATAGCCGGCTGAAGTCCGAATTCCTTTAATATCTTTATACAGATATCACGTTTTTCCACGTTTTTATAATATGGATTTTTAATCTCTTTGTGCAGATTTTTGTCGCTGATAAAATACTGTTCAAAGGTTGTGATTTTATCCTTGCCGAACAGCGGTGATTTAGGTCCGCACCATAGATACCACATCAAATCCTCTGCTTGTTCGTGTTCAGGCGTACCGTTTTTTGTCTTTACTCCGAGACGAACTCTACGGTCTATCTCATCGAGCAGCTTTTTACCCCTCAGCTTTTTACCGAATAAATCAACAGACGCAAAATTCCCGTTTGCGTTCATCGGTATACAGCCGTGGAACATAAGGTTTGAGTTAAACTTGTTATATATTCCGCCGCGTGAGCACAAAAATTCCATATGTCGCTTTAAACGTTCGCTCGTCATAAATGCGGTTCTCAGCCTGTCCATAACCTCCTGCTCCTCAGCGGTCAGCTTGTAAGGATCACTCGGGTCTATTGTCGGGAAGTTCTTGTCTCTGAGCTCATATTCCTTGCCCGACAGCGTAATCACGCCGCGCTCATAGTCGATTTTGTCAAGCAGCAAACGATTGTCCATTTCATACTCAGGGTGGCGTTTTATAACCTGTCCCTCAACTTTGAACTGAATAACTGTTATCGCTTTGTGTATCTTCGCAATAAGCTCCTCGTCGTGCTTACTGTATTTAGTCATATCTATATGTCTCGGCGTAAATATTTCGCACGGGTCGTTCGCATACACATTATGCGCAAATATCGCGAGCGGACGAACGCTTATGCCGTACTGTCCCTCGACAGTGTTCATATTGTCATACCTAGCGCACAGGCGTATTACATTTGCTATACACGCCATACTGCCGCACGATGCGCCCAGCCATTCGATATCGTGATTTCCCCACTGAATATCTACGCTGTGATGCCGCATCAGAGTATCCATAATTATCGCAGCGCCCGGTCCGCGGTCATAAATATCACCTATTATATGTAACCTCGCAATCGCAAGCCGCTGAATTAAGTTAGACATCGCGATTATAAAAGCATCGGCTCTGCCTATTCTGATTATTGTTTCGATAATCTGCTTATAATACTCATTTTTATCCATCTCATAGTCCTGAGAATGCAAAAGCTCATCTATAATATAGTCAAAGCCCTCAGGCAGCGCTTTGCGCACAACCGAGCGGGTATACTTCGACGCGCTGACCTTGCAGACCTCAATCAAGCGATGTAGAGTCAGAGTATACCATTCGCGCAAATCTTCATCATTCATAGACTTTTTGATAAGCTCAAGCTTTTCTTCGGGATAATAAATAAGAGTCGCCAAAGACTTTCTCTCGCAATCCGGTAAAGTGTTTGAGAATACCATATCTATTTTTGTCTTTATAACACCGGAAGCGTTTTTTAGTATATGAGTGAACGACTCATATTCACCGTGAATGTCGCTCATAAAATGCTCGGTACCCTTTGGCAAGTTCAAAATCGCGTTTAAATTAATAATCTCCTCCGAAGCCTTGCGAATTGAGCCGTACTGCATATGAAGCAGATAGAGATACTTATAATCAATATCTATTCCGTACTTTTTCTGAAAATCGCTGTATTCAGACATTGGCACTCCCTCCTCATTTTAAATCAACTGCCGTATTCCTCGGCGCGTTTTGCCTCTATAACCTGTTTGAGCATCATATCCTTGACCTTCATAAGCCTTATCTGCGTTGAACGTTCGTTCTCGTCAAGCTTCATTGTTATATATTTTATCTTCTCTTGATAATCTGGTATCATAACGTGCTCAAGCGCGTTGACACGCCGTCTCGTGCGCTCAATTTCAGCCGCCATAAGACGGCAAGACTTTTCACACTCGGCAAGCTTCAGCATATCCGGCATTACATCACTCAGCGACTTGACCGCATCGTCCAAATCGCCCGATGTAAAGGCAAGTCCGTATGAAAATATATCATTCTCGCCGGGCATTCTTGATTTATACTCAAACACCGGTATATCGACGCTCATAACATTCTTGGACGACACCTCAACCGCGACTGACTGCTTAGGCGCGAGCAGCGCCGTGTTCAGCGCCGGATCGTCCATAACAGCCGCGGCGAGTACAAATCTTTTGCCCGACTCTTTAATACCCTTTTCGACTTTCTCGCGCAGCTCCTTATTCTCGCGTACCAAATCCAAAAACCTGCGCATCAGCTCATCGCGCTTGTCTTTTAAAAGCTTGTGTCCGCGCAGAGCGGTTGCAAGCTTCTTTTTAAGCCGCGTAAGCTCCATACGCGTAGGATTTACCGTCGTCATAGCCATAGCTGTTCACCTCTGTTATTTGCCGTAATATTTATCGAGATATTCGTCTTTAATTCTCTTAAGCTCGCCTCTCGGCAGGATAGATAGTAAATCCCAGCCGATATCCAAAGTTTCTTCAATCTCACGGTTGGTCTGATATCCCTGAGAAACATAGCGGTTTTCAAACTCATCCGCAAACTTTGCATACTTTTTGTCTATTTCCGTAAGTGCCGCTTCACCGAGTATTACCATAAGCTCCTTTGCCTCTTTACCTCTTGCGTACGCCGCAAACAACTGGTTCATAGTGTCCGCGTGGTCGGCTCTGGTCTTATTTTCGCCTATCCCCTTATCCTTAAGACGCGAAAGCGACGGCAGCACGTCAATAGGCGGCATAATATTCTTTCTGTATAATTCACGTGAGAGAATAATCTGTCCCTCTGTGATATAACCCGTAAGGTCGGGGATAGGATGCGTTTTGTCATCCTCGGGCATTGTCAAAATAGGTATCATTGTGATAGAACCCTTTTTGCCCATTTGTCTGCCAGCTCTTTCGTAAATTGTCGCAAGGTCTGTGTACATATATCCGGGGTATCCTCTTCGTCCCGGAACCTCCTTGCGTGCCGCGCTGACTTCACGCAAGGCGTCAGCATAGTTCGTGATATCGGTCAGGATAACAAGAACGTGCATTTCCTTCCGGAACGCCAAATACTCGGCGGCGGTAAGCGCCATTTTTGGCGTTGCAATACGCTCAACGGCGGGGTCGTTCGCAAGGTTAACGAACATAACCGTTCTGTCTATTGCTCCGGTCTCGCGAAAGCTTTCAACAAAGAAATTAGACTCCTCAAACGTTATACCCATCGCCGCAAAAACAACGGCAAACTGTTCATCAGTTCCGCGAACTTTCGCCTGTCTTGCAATCTGTGCCGCAAGCTGAGCGTGCGGCAATCCGCTTGCCGAAAATATAGGAAGCTTCTGTCCGCGGACAAGAGTATTAAGTCCGTCAATCGCTGATATTCCCGTCTGAATGAACTCCTCGGGATAGCTCCTCGCCGCAGGGTTCATCGGGAGTCCGTTAACATCCAGTCTCTCATCGGGCAAAATATCCGGGCCGTCGTCAATCGGGCGGCCGAGACCATCAAATACACGGCCAAGCATATCCGCCGACACTCCGAGCTCCATACTCCTGCCCAAAAACCTAACCTTGCTTGATGCCAAATTTATACCCGTAGACGGCTCAAACAACTGAACAAGCGCGTTACTTCCGTCAATCTCAAGTACTTTACACCGACGTTTTTCACCGTCTGCGAGAATGATTTCGCCGAGGTCGTTATAGTTTACGTCTTCTACACCCTTTACTAGCATAAGCGGGCCTGCAACTTCCTCGATTGTTCTGTATTCCTTAGGCATACTACTCATCCTCCTTCTTTGTAAGAATTCCGGCAATTTCAGTATTCAGTTCTTCGGACAGCTTTTTATATTCCGCTTCTATATCGTTGCCGCTGTAATACTTAAATCTTCCTATATGCTCACGAGCGGCAAGGCTCAAAAGCTTTTCAACGTCAGCGCCGCGCTCCAGCGCGTCAATGCAGTCGTCATAAAATTCAAGCAAAAGCTTCATCATATTAAACTGCTTGTCAAGCGGCGAATATGTGTCAATCTCATGAAAGGCATTCTGATGCAAAAAGTCCTCACGCACCGAGCGAGCTGCTTCAAGCTTAACTCTATCCGTCGGCGACAACGCATCCATACCGACCATTTTAACAATTTCATCCAGTTCAGACTCCTCTTGAAGCAGTCTCATAATCCTGCCGCGAAGGTACATCCAGTCTTTATCTACGTTTTCATTAAACCACTTTTCCATCGTGTCGGTGTAAAGCGAGTAACTTGTCAACCAGTTTATAGCCGGGAAGTGACGCTTATATGCAAGGTTCGCGTCAAGTCCCCAAAAGACCTTTACAATACGCAGTGTCGCCTGAGATACAGGCTCTGAAATATCACCGCCCGGCGGCGATACCGCACCGATTACCGAAAGAGCTCCTTCCTCGTCTCCGCTGCCGAGTGTGATAACACGTCCTGCTCTCTCATAGAACTGTGCAAGACGGCTTCCAAGATACGCGGGATAGCCTTCTTCGCCCGGCATTTCTTCAAGTCTGCCCGACATCTCGCGCAAAGCCTCAGCCCAGCGCGAAGTCGAGTCCGCCATAAGCGCCACCGAATATCCCATATCGCGAAAGTATTCTGCAATAGTAATTCCCGTATAAATTGAGGCTTCACGAGCCGCAACAGGCATATCCGAGGTATTCGCTATTAAAACCGTGCGCTCCATAAGCGATTTTCCGGTTTTCGGGTCGACAAGCTCAGGGAACTCGTTTAAAACGTCCGTCATCTCGTTGCCGCGCTCACCGCAGCCGATATATACAACGATATCGGCGTCCGCCCACTTGGCAAGCTGATGCTGTACAACCGTTTTACCGCTGCCGAAAGGTCCCGGTACAGCAGCAACGCCGCCCTTTGCGATAGGAAACAGCGTATCAATAACGCGCTGACCCGTTACAAGCGGCATATCGGGCGATAATTTCTTTTTGTACGGTCTGCCGCGGCGCACAGGCCATTTCTGCATCAATGTGACATCAATATCTTCGCCGCTGTCGCTTGTAATAACTGCGACTTTCTCATCAACCTTATAGCTTCCGCTCTTTATCTCTTTTACTACACCCGAGATATTCGGAGACGCCATAATCTTCTGTGTGACTACATCGGTCTCTTTGACCGTACCCAGTACATCGCCGCCCACAACGCGGTCACCTTTTTTAACCGATGCTTCAAAGTTCCACTTTTTATCACGCTTGAGTGACGGAACTTCCACTCCGCGCTTTAGGTTATTGCCCGCAACCTTCATAATGTCATCGAGCGGTCTTTGAATACCGTCAAATATACTGCCGATAAGTCCGGGACCGAGTTCAACGCTGAGAGGCATACCTGTTGATACAACAGGCGTTCCGGGGCCTAAGCCCGATGTTTCTTCATAAACCTGAACCGACGCCCTATCGCCGTGCATTTCTATAATCTCGCCAATAAGATGCTGCTCGCCGACGCGCACAACGTCAAACATATTGCACTCTTTCATACCTTCGGCGATAACAAGAGGTCCTGCCACTTTTTTTATAGTACCGTTATCCATTTGCATCACTTCCTAAAAAATAATACTAATTATTAAATATTATATCTGAGCCGACTGCCTGCTCGACACTCTTTTTGACTCCTTTTATACCGGCTCCCGTATTTCCGGAAACTCCGGGAATTAATATAACCGCCGGCAGCGGGCTTTCGTCATATTTTTCGATTTCGTCCTCAATCTCTGCGGCAGCCTTTTCGGTGATATAAATTATCGCCGTTCCGCCCGCAGCGAGCTGTTTAAACGCAGATTTTGCCGATACCCTGTCCTCCGCAAAATGTACGTCAAAACCCAGTGCGCCGAAGCCCGCGACGCTGTCTCTGTCGCCTATTACCGCAATGTTATACATATAAATCACGAATCCTTTCACGAATAAAGCTGTTATCCAGTTCATTTTTCTTGCCGGCCAAAATAATCTGCACCGCTTTAAGTTCATTTTGCTTTGCGATAATATAGGCGAAAATAGGCTGTATAGTGAACGGATTTGACTTTTGCTCCTTCATAAGCGCCATAACTTCATTATCCGCCCATTTTTCAAATTCCGACATTGAATTCGTATTTTCAAGGATCTCAGCACCCGCGCGGTAATCCGTATTCATAAGATATTTGCACACGTCGCCTACGCCTCTTGCGGCATTGATTTTAAGAGCATCTATATCAAGACTTTCACACTCAGCAAGAGCGCGCTCAAAAAAGCTGAGCGGCTTTTGCATTTTCGCGCCGCGTACAGCGATTTTTATGTTGCTGACCGCTGCATACAATTCCGTATATCTGCGAATTAAATCCGTGTCCGACTCTTTGCCGTCATTTACCATAGTTTCAAGACACGCTCTGTCAATGCAAATATCACATTCCTGACCATCGCCTGTCTTAGAGAGCACATCGGTCGCATCAATCGCCGCCTGCCTCAGAAATTTCGGCAAATCGCCGTAGCTGCCGCTCTTAACGGCATTATAGATTAATTCAGGCTCTACGGTGCCGCCGCTTTTAAAAAACTCTCCGCCCTGCTCCGAAGTGAGCACAAGCTTAACCGCTGCCTTTAAATTGTGGAAATCAATCGGACGAAAAAGGGTTTCAAACGGCGTTTTATCGGGAATAAGCTCGTGTATCAGCGACCACATTTTATCGGTTTCATCACGGCGCAATCCCTCAAAGTCCGTATACTCACGGTCAAATCCGTAGCCGCGTTCACGCAGAGCCTTTAATGCAGAGCTAAAGTCCGCGCAGGCGCAAAGCTGCTCTATATCGCCCTGCGTAAGCAAATCCGCCTCACGCGCGTGTATGCGCGACGCTGCATAAGTATATAATTCAGCCATTATAATTCCTCCGTTGCTCTATGCAAACAATACACGCTGCACGGCTTCTTTTATTGCGTCAATTTCCGCCTCGGCAAGCGCATCTATTGTGCAGTTGTCAACAATACCGCTGTCACCGTAGCTAATCTTAAATCCAGGTTCAAGATCAGCGCTTTCGGTAAGCCTCAGACCTTCATAGCCTGCAAGCAGCTTTTTAAAGTCGCTCGGCATACGCTTTATATCTTCCGCGCTCATTACGATTTCCGCCGAAATTTTTTTGTCAACACGTGACATAAAAATCGATGTTAAAAGTAAAAAATACTTTTTATCATCCGATTTGATTTGAGCGAGAGAGTCCGATATAACGCGGTTTAAAATATCCTGCTTTGCGGCGAGAATTCTTTGCTTCTCATTATGCTGGAGCGCGGCGCTTTCGCGTCTTCGAGCATCAGACTTCACAACCTCCGCTTTACTCTTTGCGGCGTTTAATATTTCCTCAGCCTTGTTCTCCGCGGTTTTAATTATATCGTCAGCTTCACTTTTGGCGCCGAGTATAATTTTCTCTGCCGCCGCGTCAGCCTCGCTGTTTATACAGCTGAGTATCGTATCAAGTCCGCCAACCGTCGTTGATGTCATTTTCCTCACTCCTTAAATCTGAAGTCCGCCGATACCCGTAATCGAAAGAATGGAAATAAGCAGCGCGAAGATTGCATACGTCTCAACCATGGCTGCGAAAATCATTGACTTACCCATCTGGTCGGGGCGCTTTGATACGAGCTGAATACCCGCAACAGCCGCTCTCGCCTGACGAATAGCCGACCACAGACCGACAAACGCCATAGGCGTACACGCTGCGAAGTATAACAACCCCTTAGCCATTGAAATATCAGCGCTGCCGCCCAAGATACCAATCTGAGTCAGTACAATAAACGCGATAAGCAGTCCGTAAATACCCTGCGTACCCGGCAGAAGCTGAAGAATAAGCACCTTACCGAACTTATTCGGATCCTCGGTCACAACTCCGGCAGCTGCTTCACCTGTCATTCCAACGCCTATTGCCGAACCAATACCTGCCATAAGCGCCGCAATCGCCGCGCCGGCAAGCGCAAATACAATACCTAAACTTTCCATAAAACTATTCCTCCTTAAACTTGAAATATTTAGTTTTAACCGAAAACGGCCTGAACTTCTCTCCGCCGCCTTCAAAGAATTTACCGAAGAACTCAACAAACTGCAGTCTGTTGGTGTGTACATACGCGCCGAGCAGGTTAATCGCCATATTTAAAGTGTGCCCAATGACAAACACAACCGTAAATATAATCGCGCCGACTACTCCGCCGCCGAACATACTTCCCATCTGATTGAACACCTGCGCGATAACTCCTGTCGCAAGTCCGAGCGCAAGCAGACGTGAATACGACAGAATATCGCTCAAATAACTTGTAACGCCGTATAGCTCATACAGTCCTTTAGCGACACGCTTGCCCGGATTTTTTGACGCTCTGCCGCCAAATATGATTATTCCGACCGCGCCTATCCCCGCGCATATCGCAGCAACTGTACCAACCGACGGCGGCAGAATAAACTTAATTCCAGTCATCTCGACAAACATCTGCATACTTAGAAGATATACTATTGCTCCGCCGACCAACAGATACCAGAATACGACATCATATATTGCACTCTTTATATCGCCTGATTTTACAAGCTGATAAAGCTTTATCGCGAGTCCGGTAAAAACGTGAATAATACCGACTGCAAACGAGAACACGAGCATACGCATCGGGTCCTTAATCGGTTCAAACCACAGCGGCGGTATAGCGACGGTCTTTTCGAAGAAAGTACCCGATATAACCTGTATCGCATCACCGAAGTAACCTCCAAACAGCACACCCCATATAAACGTTGATATGCCGCAGTAGAAAAACATTTTAAGTGATTTGCGAAGCCCCGAATTCATATCCTGATATTTAAGCAAGCAAAATCCGCAGCCCAAAATCATCAAAAGCCCGTATCCCGCATCGGACAACATAAGTCCGAACAGGAAGTAATAAAACAGCGACATAATAAACGTCGGGTCTATTTCGTGCTTTGACGGCATACTGTAGGTCTCAAGCACCGTCTCAACCGGTGCAGAAAACGAGTTGTTCTGAAGCAGCACCGGCGGCTGTTCATCCTCTGACGGGTCAAATATTTCAACCGCTGCGCTGTATTTGCGAATTAGTTCATCAAATACCCTGTCTGCGTACATTTCAGGAATATAGCCGCAGAGTACAAAGAACTTGCTGCGCTGGTTAAGGTCGCCGAGAACTCTGTATTTCTCAATTCTCATATCATAGTAATCGACCATAAACTTAAGCATCGCCCTGTGCTTTGACTGATGAACTATTCTTGCCGTGTTCTTTTCTATCTCTTTACGGTCATTTTCAATTTCTGCATTTATAATCTCGATTTCCTCACGCGGAGTGTGATTTGCCGTAAAGTTTGGATGGGCAAAACCCATACCTCTTAAAATGGCTTCAACCTCACGTCTTGACTCACGGCGTGAAAATACAGCAACACAGCTCATTCCCTCGTCAGAGCTTATAATAACGAATTCCGCCGCCATAAGCGGGTCATCAGCATTGCCCTCCTCAGAAAGAATTCGGGTGTATTCCGATATAAGCTCTGAAAGCTCAACCTTATCAGGAAATGTACCCAGACTCATAACCGTTTTTTGTGTGCCGTGAAAATTCATCGGAACATCAAGACTCAGCCACGGCTCAAGCGACTTAATATCGTTTTCACGTTTTGCGATATCTGCGGTCAGTTCCGCGTTTCTCTTATCAAGCGTGTTTAACTCCCGCGCAATCTTAATAGCTCTATCCGAGTTCTCGACAGTCTGATAATACTCGGATACCGACATCATCTTCTTGCCTGAAAATATCGAAAGCAGCGGTACATCCTCGGGCGAATACTTATTTAACACATCAAGCGCGCGGCTCAGCATATCCTCAGCCTTAATAAACGAAGATGCAGCCGATGATGTATCCATTTTTGAAAAACCGTCATCGGACAAATCGACACTTATCGGCTCAACAACTCCGAACCGCTGCAGCGCTTCAAGAATTGCTTTTCTATGTGACTTTAGTCCAAATACCTCAATGCGCTTCATTGGCAATTTTGCCATAATATCACTTCCTCAAATTTACGAAAGTCCGACTAATTGGAAATTATTCTTATTATTTCACGTTCCGCACGCTCCGCATTGTTTTCCGCTGAACTCTTAAGCGCGGCGATAGTCTTTTTAAGTGCGGCTTCACTCTCCGCTCTGAATTTTTCCGCGCCGGTACGCGCATCTGATTCAGCCTTTTCAATAAGGCGTTTGCCTTCTACCTCAGCCTCACTCACTATCTGCTGCGCACGGTTTTTTGCCTCGGCAATTATAGCTTCGCGCTCATTGCGCGCGCTGCGCTCCTTTTCCTGCGATCGCTTCTCAGCGTCGGTCAGCTTTTTTATTATCTCACCCGGCATTATAATCCCTCTTTTCGGCCTAAAATAGGATGTAGATTTGGTTTGCCTAATTTACCTAATATTATTAATATTTCTTCAAAGCCGTATTTTATAACACTTTTCAAAG
>UQOT01000035.1 GCA_900542675.1 uncultured Eubacteriales bacterium
AACCGAAGTTACCGTGACCGTCAACCGTCGGATAGCGCATTGAAAAGTCCTGCGCCATACGCACCATTGCGTCATAAACCGATGCGTCGCCGTGCGGATGGTATCTGCCGAGCACGTTACCTACCGTGGTCGCACACTTCTTGTACGGCTTGTCCGGCGTAATGCCGTCCTCGTACATCGCGTATAAAATTCTTCTGTGAACCGGCTTAAGACCGTCTCTGACGTCCGGCAGTGCGCGGCTGACGATAACCGACATTGAATAGTCGATATACGACTTGCGCATCTCATTATCGAGGTCAACCGGGATAATATTCAGCTTTGACGGGTCAAACAAAGGCTCGTTGTTTTTGTCATTTGATGCCACTTTATTATCTCCTTATCTTAAAAAGTATTAATTTAAATCTTGCTCTGTCAGCCGAAATTTTGCGGCTGTTTTGCGAATTACAAAAAATCCGTATTTATTATAATTCGACAACAGCAAATAAAAACCCTCTTAAAATTTAAAAAATTATGCTTAGATTTGATTTTGTGCGAAATTTTATAATTAATTTGAAATTATTACGAAATAAAAAGTGAGATGTGCGCCGTAGTATGGGGGAGCTACCGTCTGATACCGTATAAGTTGGCGCAGAAAAAGCCGCACGGGCGGGGAGGTGGACGCCGATAGGCGGTCGGAGGGGCGCTTTTTTGCGTATGCATTATTTTTTATCTAAATTTTTCTTGCAATATCTTATTGATTATGTTATAATGTGCTTGCAACGTAAAACTGAATAATGGAATTATAGTGAAGTACTGTAAAACGGGGGTATAATTTCCCTTTCTTTTGTGAACGTTAAAAATACGGGCTCGTGAAGGAAGGGAAAACGGTATTACGCTATTTCCATTATTCCAGTTTTGCGTTGCAGCAAATCGAGCTCGTGTTTTATTGCGCTGCTCATTTGAGCGGCGCATTTTTATTTTTAGGAGGAATGGCTATGTATACAAAAGATACACAAAATTTATTAAGAGATTATTTATATGTTGCACAGCAAGTTGAAGCGCAGAAATGGGATCTTATAACTGTTAAAGGTTTATTGCTCAAATATGTTCCGTTTCATAAAAACGAAGAGGAATGGGCGAAAGATTTAAAGCCTGTTATCGATGTAATTGATAACGCTGTCAAAGACTTGGAGCAGCAGCGTAAAAAGATATATTCGATTAATATAATTCCGCAGGAGTACAGAAATATTGAGGCGGTAAATGAATTTTATATTATAATAGGCCGCGAACTCAATATAGGTATAAACGGAGCGGGCGGTGCGATTGAAATATATAACAAACTAAAAGAAACAAATCCGATAGATGTTTGGTCTGATAAAGAAGAATTAATAGACAATCGGCTGCGAGATATACTTTATGCGTCGGTACATATCATAATCCATCTCATTAAGGGAGAAAATTACGCCGGAATAAACCAAATAAAACAACACATAAAATATGCTATGTCTGATAATTATTATTTGAAAATGTTCAAAAACCGCCACTGGAAAACAATAGTTGATATCGAAAACGCTCAATCCGCATAATTAAAACTACAAAAAACCACTGCCCTTGCGGCAGTGGTAAATTGGAACATTATGTTCTGGATGGAGCTGGTGATGGGACTCGAACCCGCGACCTGCTGATTACAAATCAGCTGCTCTACCAACTGAGCTACACCAGCGTTTGGCGCAAATTTTAACGCGTCAACAGATGATATAATAGCATATTTGGCGTGGCTTGTCAAGTGTTTTTTGAAAAAATTTTAAATTTACTTATTTGGAATGATTTTACTTTATTCCGCTTGCAAAATCGGGTTTGCTGTGATAATATTAAATCATCAAATTGAAAATCGGAGGTTTTTATTATGGAAATGGATATTAAACAGATTATGGATACAATTCCGCACAGATACCCGTTTTTGCTTATTGATAAGATTATAGAGTTTGAAGAGGGTAAGCGCGCTGTGGGTCTTAAAAACGTCACGATGAACGAGCCGTTCTTTCAGGGGCATTTCCCGGGTCAGCCGATTATGCCGGGCGTGCTTATCTGCGAGGCTCTCGCTCAGGTCGGCGCAGTTGTTATTTTAAGCAAACCCGAATTTAAAGATAAGATTGCCGTATTTACGGGGATTAATAACTTTAAATTCAAGCATCAGGTTTTGCCGGGCGAAACGCTTCGTCTTGAAGCGGAACTTACTAAATTCCGCTCTGTAATGGGCAAAGCCGACGTTTGCGCCTATGTCGGCGATGATGTTGCAGCCAAGGGCGAAATTTCATTTGCGCTTGTTGATAAGGCGTAAA
This sequence comes from uncultured Eubacteriales bacterium, assembly GCA_900542675.1. Taxonomy (GTDB): domain Bacteria; phylum Bacillota; class Clostridia; order Monoglobales; family Monoglobaceae; genus Monoglobus. Next base: position 2,322 of record UQOT01000035.1, read on the forward strand.
AGACTGTCCAAAAAATATATCTTGCGTAACAATAAAATAAATGTGTGTAGGGAGCGCCGGGGTCGTCGTTCCCTACACACGGGATAGTGAAAATCTGTGTGTATGTGCCATAATATATCATATGGCGCATTCCGGCTCCCCCTCAGAAGCCCTAACGGGCTCCGGCTCCCCGTAGTGGCGCCTTTTTATGCGGCGCATTTTTATTCTCCGCTGAGTTTATTTAAGAACATTTTTGTGCGTTCGTTTTTAGGGTTGTCGATTACTTCTTCGGGCGTGCCTTCTTCAACGATTTTGCCGTCCGCCATAAATACTATTTTGTCGGCTACACCTTTTGCAAAATCAATTTCGTGCGTTACAACTACCATTGTTATGTGTTTTTTTGCAAGGTCTTTTATAACCTTAAGTATCTCGCCTGTAAGCTCGGGATCAAGCGCCGACGTCGGTTCGTCAAAAAACAAAACCTTGGGATTGAGCGCCAGTGCGCGTGCAATTGAAACGCGCTGCTGCTGTCCGCCCGACAGCTCGCACGGGTAGTTGTTCAGTTTTTCTTCAAGCCCAACGCGGTTTAAAAGCTCAATCGCCTGCTGCTTGACCTCGCACATTATCTCTGATTTATTTGTTTTATAATCCTCGCGCTCTTTGGCAAGCAGCGTCGGGGCAAGCATTACGTTCTCAAGCGCGGTATACTGCGGGAACAAATTAAACGACTGAAAAACCAGTCCGAAATTAAGCTGCCGCCCTCTTAGCTCCTTTGCGCTTATTTTCTTGTCGGTATCCGCGTCAAAAACCGGATTGCCGTCGACCAAAATCGTGCCTGAGGACGCGGTCTCTAAAAAATTTATACACCTTAAAAGCGTTGTTTTACCGCTGCCCGAGGAACCGAGCACGGCGAGGATGTCGCCCTTTTCCATTGAAAAGCTTACGCCTTTTAAAACCTCTGTCTTTCCGAAATTTTTATACAAATTTTTAACTTCAAGAATAGGCATAAAATAAACCTCCCTGCCGCAATCAGCCTTTGTAGTAGTCAAGCTTTTTTTCTATGTAATTAAACAGCAGCGTCAGCAGTCCGCAGAACGCCAAAAAGAACAATCCCGTTGAGAACAGCGGTGTTATAAGACCCTGCTTGGTAAAGCGCTCGGCGCACATAATTACTTCGGCGATACCGACAATACGCGCAAGCGAAGTATCCTTTACGAGGGTTAAAACCTCATTGCTCATCGGCGGCACTATACGCTTTATAACCTGAAAAAGGACTACCTTAAAAAATACTTGTACTTTTGTCATACCGAGGACTTGTCCCGCCTCGTACTGACCTTTTGGTATACTCTCGATGCCGCCGCGGTAGATTTCCGAAAAATACGCGGCATAGTTAATGACGAATGCGACAAGAACCGCGGTCATACGCGAGCGAATAGGCATATCCCAAAGCAGACCCGGCGCGTATAGCACAACGAAAATCTGAAGCATAAGCGGTGTGCCGCGGATAATCCATACAACGGTTTTTGTAAGCCACCTGAGCGGCTTAAAGCCCGACATTGAGCCCAAAGTGACAATAAGCCCGAGCGGGATTGCCGCAATGAGCGTCACAATAAATATAATAAGGTTATACCCAAATCCCGAAAGCAGGGAGTTTAAAACCTCCTGAAATTGACTCATATTTTTATCTCACAACCTTTCCCGCCCGAATACGGGCAGTCACGTATTTAAACACAAAATAGGCTGATTTAAAGCGTCACTGCTTAAAATCAGCCGTATTTAATACTGTGCGCGGTATTACTGCTCCATAAGAAGCTCGCCGAGCTTATACTTACCGGCAATTTCTGCGAGCGTGCCGTCGTCATACAGCTCCTTCATAGCCTTGTTGACCTCGGCAGTCATATCGCTGCCCTTTCTGAATGCAACGCCGTACTCGTCAAGTGCAAATTCCTTTTCTTCAATAACCTTAAGACCTGCAAAGTCGGTACCTTCGCCTATAGAACCGATGCTTGTAACATAGTCGACAATTGCGATATCCGATGTACCCGATGCAACGTCCATAAGAGCCTTTGCCTGCGAATCAACGCCTGTGTACTTGCCGCTTGCAAAGAACTCATCCTCCTGCGCAAGCTCCTCACCGGTTGAGCCGGCTTCTGCTACAATACCTGCGCCGCTAACGCTGTCTTTATACTTATCAACGTTTTCAGCCTTTACAACCATAACCTGCTTGTTATGCATATACGAGGTCGAGATTGACATATTCTCGCGTCTTTCATCGGTAATTGTCATACCGTTCCAGATACAGTCAATGTTCTTTGAGTTAAGTTCAATTTCCTTTGAATCCCAGTTTATCTCCTGAAAATCAGCTTCAACGCCGAGCTTTTCGCAGACTGCCTTGGCAAATTCCGTCTCAAAGCCCGTGAGTTCGCCGTTTTCGTTATAGTTCATCGGCGCGAAAAGAGTGATACCGATTGTCATCTTGCCCTTGTCCTTGATGTACTCAAGGTCGCTTGACGTCTCGGTCTGACTTGATGCAGACTCATTATTATCTGTCTGCGGTGCGGCGCCGCATGCCGCAAGAAGCGACACTGCCATAATTCCCGCCAGAACAACGGTTAAAAACTTTTTCAATTTCATTATAATAATTCCTCCCGGATATTTTGATAAATAAAATTTTACCATACACGGGAGGAAAAGTCAATATTTAATTAAAATCTACTCGGATTTCGGTACCCTTACCTAAAGCGCTCGTCACTTTGATTTCCGCATTGTGAATAATGGCGGCGTGCTTGACTATCGAAAGGCCGAGACCCGTACCGCCCGTCTCGCGCGAGTGGCTTTTGTCCACACGGTAGAACCGCTCAAAGATGCGTTCCTGCTCCTCGGGGGCAATGCCTATGCCGGTGTCCGATACCGAAACGAATTTATCGCCAGCTGTAATCTTTACTTTGCCGCCCGGGGTGTTGTACCTGATTGAGTTGTCCGCAAGGTTATATATCATTTCGTGCAGCAGCCGCGCGTTACCGCGAACCGTCACGGGCTCAATCGAGGAGGTAAGTTCAATTTTATTTGCCGCCGCCTTGCTTTGAAGCTCGCGGCAGACATCGCCTGCAATATTTGAAAGATAAACGTCGGTCAGTTCGATATCCCCGTCGTTTTCATCAAGGCGCGACAGTCTGATTATATCGTCAATCAGCACAAGCAGCCGTTTTGCTTCCGAATTTATCTGAGATAAAAACCGCGGCGTATCTTCCGGCTTTGCTATGCCCTCTTTTATAATTTCGCTGCAGCCCATAATAGAGGTGAGCGGGGTTTTAAGCTCGTGCGACACATTTGCCGAAAACTCGCGGCGTATCTGTTCGATTTCATCCTTTTCTCTGTTTTGTTTGTCAATTCTTGTAATCAGCGGCGACAGCTCGTCATATGTGTCGGCGCAGAGCGGGTGGTCGATATCAAGCTTGTTTATCTGCTCGATTATACTGCGCGTCAAAAATCCGGCAACCGCCATAGCGAGCGCGAGCAGAATAATAACCGCGAACAAAATTCCGGGCAGCGCCTTTGTGACAACCCCAAACATACTCGACGTTTCACACGCCACGCGGAGTACATCGTTGTTTTCAAGCCGCACGGCATAGTAATACGTCTGTCTGCCGAACGTGTCGGACGTTCTGAGACTCTCGCCCGAGCCGTTCTTGAGTGCGTCTATAAACTCCGGTCTGTCCGCGTGGTTTGCCATATCCTCGAATTTGTCCGAATTGTCGTACTTAACCACGCCGTCCGATGAAATTATCGTCAGACGGTTGCTGCCCAAATTGCCTATATCCGCGGCGTTATTCGTTTCGGACGCGTTTAAAAATTCGCTGATATACATCGCTTCGGATTTTATCTGCTGTTTGATTTCTTTTGACATAATGCCGTACATCAGTGAGATAATCAGCGCCGATGTCAAAACAACCGTAATCAGGGTTGTAAAAGTAATTCCTGCAAAAACTCTCTTGCTTAGTTTCATAATTTTTTGCCTCTATATTATCTTATATCCAACGCCGCGAACCGTTTTGATGATATCTCCGCTCTCACCGAGTTTTTGGCGCAGAGTACGGATATGTACGTCAATCGTCCGCGTTTCGCCGTCAAAGTCATAGCCCCATACGCGCTCTAAAAGAACGTCACGGGTTATAACGCTGCCCTTGTTCTTCATCAGAAGTCGAAGGAGTTCAAATTCCTTGCATGTAAGGCTTATATCCCTGCCGCCCGATGTAACCGTATGCTTTTTTGTGTCAAGAATCACATCGCCCGCTTTATAGACCTCAGAAGCGTCTGCGGGCGCATTTCCGCTGCGGCGCAGTACGGCCTTTATCCGCGAGATAAGCTCCATAATCCCGAACGGTTTTGTCACATAGTCGTCCGCGCCGCTGTCAAGCCCGATAACCTTGTCGTATTCCGAATTTTTCGCAGTTAGCATAATTATTGGGATGTTCGCCGTCTCGGGATTTTTGCGCAGTCGTTTTAAAATGCTGATGCCGTCCTCTCCGGGGAGCATAATATCAAGCAGTATAAGCTCCGGCGCCGCGCCCGATTTAAGCGCGTCAAACAGCCCGTCGCCGCTCTCAAATCCCTGCGCGGAAGTTCCCGTATTCTCTAAGCTGTACACCACCAATTCGCGAATTCCCGCATCGTCCTCAACACAATAAATCATAGGGTTTCTCCTTATTTATGTTCGCCTGTGATTGAAAACTCAACCCATTCGGCGATATTTACAGCGTGGTCGCCTATGCGCTCCAAGTACTTTGCAATCATTAAGAGGTCAAGCGCTGCAGCGGCGTTATCGGGGCGGTCTGTAATCGCAGCCGTAATATCGTCGCGTACATTTATAAACAGGGCGTCTACCTCGTCATCGCGTGATATTACATCGCGTACGAGTTTAAGATTGCCGCATACAAACGCGTCCACGCTCTCTGTCACCATTTTTGACACTGCCGAGGACATCGCGCTTATGTGTTCGCTGCCCGCGGCACAGCCAACGCCATTTTTTGAGATTGCCGCAATATCCGCAGCCTGATCTCCTATTCTCTCCATATCGGTAATTATTTTAAGCGCCGATGAGATTTGACGGAAGTCGCTTGCTACCGGCTGCTGTTTAAGCAGAAGCTTAAGGCAAAGGTTTTCAATCTCGCGTTCCTTCTCGTTCGTGTCCTCTTCAATCCGAATAGCTTCGCCTGCCTTGGCATTGTCGCCGCTGAGCAGCGCGTCCACTGCGCAGCTTATGCCTTCCTCACAAAGTGCGCCCATTTCTCTTAAGTTCATATTCAGTATTTCAAGCTGTCTGTTATATTTCTCTCTCATAGTATCAGCCAAACCTCCCTGTGATATAATCCTCGGTTCTTTTGTCCTTCGGCACGGAAAACAGTTGTTCGGTTTCCCCTGTTTCTATAACTTCGCCGAGCAGGAAAAATGCGGTTTTGTCGGAAATTCGCGTTGCCTGCTGCATACTGTGAGTCACTATAATTATAGTATACCTCTTTTTTAGTTCAAGCGCAAGGTCCTCTATCTTTGAAGTTGAAATCGGGTCAAGCGCCGAGGTTGGCTCGTCCATCAAGAGAACCTCGGGCTCTACCGCAAGCGCGCGGGCGATGCAAAGTCTTTGCTGCTGACCGCCCGACATACCGAGTGCGCTCTTTTTAAGTCGGTCTTTTACCTCGTCCCAAATCGCAGCGCCGGTCAGCGATTTTTCGACAATCTCATCAAGTCTTGCCTTTGACCGTATACCGTGCGTCCTTGGCCCGTAGGCTATGTTGTCGTAAATGCTCATCGGAAAAGGATTTGGCTTTTGAAACACCATTCCGACGCGCTTTCTTAAATCGTTTGTGTCAATATCCTTATAAATATCTCTGCCGTCCAGCGTGACTTTGCCGTCTATGCGGCAGCCCTCAACCAAATCGTTCATTCGGTTTAAGGTTTTTAAAAGCGTTGATTTTCCGCAGCCCGACGGGCCGATAAACGCCGTAATTTTATTTTTGGAAATCTCCATATTTACGTCTTTAAGTGCGTGAAAATCTCCGTAGTGAAGATTTAAGTTTTTAATAGAAATAATATTATTCATATATTTACCTCTTAGTTTTTTGCAATCTTTTTTGCCAGTGCGGACGATGCGGCGTTAAGCAATACTACTATAATCAGCAGAACCACGGCTGTCGCGTAGGATTGGTTTGTGTTAAGCCCTTCGCTCCACAGCGCGTACATATGCACCGCCATTGTTCGCCCTGAGCCCAAAAGCCCTTTAGGTATCTGCGCCACCGTTCCTGCGGTGTAGATAAGAGCGGCAGTCTCGCCCACAATTCTGCCGGCCGACAGTACAACGCCGGACAGAATTCCCGGTACAGCGGACGGAAGTACAATTTTAAATACCGTTCTTAGCCTGCCTGCGCCGAGACCTAAGCTGCCCTCACGGAACGTGTCGGGAACCGCTTTCAGCGCCTCATCCGTCGTCCGCATAATTACGGGCAAAATCATAATCACAAGCGTAAACGCGCCCGCGAGAAGCGAATATCCCCAATTAGACGCCGTGACAAACAGCAGAAAACCGAACAGGCCGTAAACAATCGACGGTATTCCCTGCAGCGTCTCGGTGGTCACTCTGACGATGCCGACTATCTTGTTGCCGCGCTTTGCGTATTCAACCAGGTACACCGCCGAGAATACCCCGAGCGGAACCGCAATAACCAGCGACAGCAGCGTGATAGTTACGGTATTTATCATTGCAGGAAAGAGTGAAACGTTTTCGGAGTTGTAAGTCGGACTGAAAAGACTTAAAGAAAGATTTGGAATACCCTTAATAAGTATGTATAAAATAAGGCAGACCAAAACTCCGAACGTGAGCGCGGCGGCAAGGTATACAAGCATTTTCAGTATTTTACTCATTTGCCGCCCCTCCTTTTAATTAATGAGAACGATAGATTTATTATCAGTATAAAAACAAACAGGATAACCGCGGTTGCAATCAACGCTTCCCGATGAAGGTCTGCGGCATAGCCCATCTCGAGGACTATGTTAGCGGTCATTGTACGAACACCCTTTAATATTCCTTTCGGCATTGCCGCCTGATTTCCCGCAACCATAATGACTGCCATAGTCTCGCCTATCGCGCGCCCTATGCCGAGTATTACGCCCGCCGTAACTCCCGATTTTGCCGCGGGCAGCACTGCCGAAAATACGCTGCGCTCGTGACTTGCGCCGAGCGCTCTTGCGCCTTCGTAATAGCTTTCGGGTACGGCGCGGATTGACGACTCGCTGACCGAGATAATTGTTGGAAGTATCATAATTCCGAGCACTGTCGAAGCGGCAAGCATACTTGTTCCGCTGCCGCCGAAAATGTTTCTGATAAGCGGCACAATGACCATAAGGCCGAAAAAGCCATACACAACAGACGGTATTCCCGCAAGCAGGTCAACAGACGGTTTTAAAATCTTGTACAGCTTTTTTGGGCAGAAATGCGTCAGAAACACTGCGACAAGTATGCCTATCGGCACTCCGATTATAATTGCCCCGCCCGTTACGTATATGCTGCCGAGTATCATCGGCAGCACACCATAAATATCGTTGCCCGGCTTCCAGCGTTTGCCCAGAAGGAAATCGAAAAATCCGATTTCCTTCATAGCCGGTATTCCATTTGCAAACAGAAACACGCAAATCAATGCGACCGCGAGTATTGATACGCAGGCACAGGTGAAGAATACCCCGTGCATAAAATTTTCTTTAAACTTTGTCATAGTAAAAGCCTCCGAGGATTAGCTTAAGCCGCCCCAATCGGTGATTTCGCCGGTGTATATCTGTCTTACCTGCTCCGATGTTATATCGTTTAGAGGGTTGTCTTTGTTTACTATGACCGCAATACCGTCAAGTGCGATAACCGTAGCTTTAACGCCCTTTTCGGTCTCGCTGTCTTTAAGCTCGCGGCTTGCCATACCTATATCGCACACGCCGTCTATAGCGTTGTTTATGCCGGTGGTCGAGTCACTCTGCTGTACCTCGATAGTTACGTTCGGATTTATCGCGGTGTACGCCTCTTTAAGCTTTTCCATAACCGGCGTGACGGATGAAGAGCCCGATACCACAATCTTGCCCGATGGGTTTGTGCCGCTAAATGCGCCTGAATTTTCCTTTGAAATATACTTGTTGTCCTCTACAGCCTTCTGACCTTCCGCGCTCTTTATAAATGCGATAAAGTCCTGCGCAGCCTCTGAAAGCTCATCCTTTGCCACAATGTTAAACGGACGTGAGACCTTGTAAGCGCCGCTTTTAACGTTTGCCGCAGTTGCTTCGCCGCCGTCGATTTTAAGCGCTTTAACGCTGTCGTTTAGCGAACCCATCGAAATATATCCGATTGCCGCGCTGTTGCCCTGAACGCTCGTCATCATAACCGACGTACTGTTAGTGATATCCGCGCTGTCAATTGTCTGATCGACCTTTTCGCCGTTTATGCTCTCTTCTATTTTAAAGAGCTCAACAAACGCTCCGCGTGTACCGCTGCCGTCCTCGCGTGATATTACCGTTATTTCCCCCTGAGACACGTCGACGCTCTCGGGGCTTCCGCCGCCCGTTTCAGTCGTACAAGACGCAAGCAGAGCCATACAGCAAACCGCCGCAACGCCCGCTGCGCATTTCTTCAAAATTCCCTTTTTCAACATAAAAATCTCTCCTTCCGAAAATTTAACATTATAATTTTACATATCTTAAGAATATTCATATTATTACCATAATGTAAAATCTAAAATCGCACATATGTTAAATTTATGTAAAAACAAAAGTTTAGAAACTTTCTATATGAAATTGAGGAAGCAAGAGAGCGTCTCGCCGAAAAATATAATGTGTAAAGGAAATAAGAAATAATATGTATAAAGTCGAAATACTGCGGCCGGCTTTAGAACGGCGATATACAAAGAGTATTTATCCATATACAGAATAATCGATAATAATACCGTTTACCTCTATCACATTGCCGACGGACGCACAAATTATCCGCAGATTATAAAATGAGATGCGGCAAATAAAAGGCGCCCTAACGGGTTCCAGCTCCCCGTTGGGGCGCCTCTTAAAAATTAATCTTCGCGTTGACTTTTTTGTACATTACGGATTGCAGGTTTCACATGGCACAAAATCACTGTTTATAGCTTCTTCGCGGCTTCCAAAATATATTCTGTTATGTTCTGCCGGAAGTGTATAGCACGATGGTCTATGAAATTTTTTAGTTTTTTTGTTTCCAATATATTCTATAGATATATTATCTTGCTGATATTCTTGTATAATTGCGTTTTCATCAATTTCGTGAAAGTCCACATCATCAAATGGTTTGAAAACTAAATAAGCAGAAAATACTAAAACGCAGGCTATAGCTATTATCAAATACAGTTTAATACTATGCATTCAATCACCTCTGAATATTTATAGTATTAATTATAGCATAATTGCATACTATAATCAAGCGTTTTTGCGTATTCATATTGTATAATTGAATAAAAGCGAGTGATTAGTATGTACGAAAAATTTATAAGAACCCGCATAGCTAAATTGCGGACAGAGAAAAATATATCAGCCAGAGAATTAAGTCTTGAGCTTGGTCAATCAAACAGTTATATTAATGCCATAGAAAACGGCAATTCTATGCCGTCAATGCGCGCCTTTTTATATTTGTGTGAGTATTTTAAAATTACACCCGCTGAATTTTTCAATGAAAAAAACGAGCATCCTGTTTTAATGAGTGAGATTATCACTGAAGGTGAACATTTAAGTGAAAACTCTCTTAAAATCATAATTGAGTTAATGAAAAATATGAAGTAATATTTGGTTTTTTATTTTCTTTTTCATTGTTGACTTTATTTTTATGCAAGAGTATAATATTCCATAAAAATCAACATTATAAAACATTAGAGGTGACAGGATGGCGGAGAAGAAAAATGACAGGGTTGTTGCGCAGAACAAAAAGGCGTTTCATGATTATTTTGTGGATGAAGAAATTGAAGCGGGGATTGAGCTGTGCGGCACCGAGGTAAAGTCAATTCGTGCGGGAAAGATTAATTTAAAGGACAGCTATGTGTCACTTAAGACCGGCGAGGCGATTTTAATCGGTACGCATATCAGCCCTTACGAGCAAGGCAATATTTTCAACCGCGACCCGCTCAGAGCGCGGCGGTTGCTGCTGCACAAGAGAGAGATAAACCGTCTTGTCGGGCTGACTCAGCAGGAGGGATACACTATTATTCCGCTTCGGGTCTATATGAAAAAGCAATTGGTTAAGGTCTCAATCGGCGTATGCCGCGGTAAGAAGAACTACGACAAACGTGCCGATATTGCAAAACGCGACGCAAAGCGTGATATGGCACGCGCGATGAAAACAGCTTTAAGAGGTTAAAGGAAGGAGAGGATATATTATGACAATAAAAGAATTACAGACTGCAATGATTGCAGCGATGAAGGCGAGAGAGAAGCAGAGAAAGGACACAATATCGGGTCTGATCGCCGCAGTTAAGAAGGCTGCGATTGACGAAGGCTGCCGCGACGATATACCGGAAGCTATGGTAGACAGCGTTGTTTTAAAAGAGCTTAAAACCGCAAAGGAGCAGGTCGATACCTGCCCGGCTGACAGAACAGAGCTTTTAGATGAGTACAAAGCCAAGGTGGCGGTTATTGAGGAGTTCGCTCCGAAGCAGCTCAGTGCGGACGAGATTAAGGCAGTTATCACGGAAAAATTCGCTGATGTAATTCAGACAGGCAATAAGGGAATGATTATGAAGTCGGTTATGGGCGAGCTTAAAGGCAAGGCTGACGGTAAGCTGATAAACCAAATCGTGTCTGAGCTCTGCAAGTAAAAGATTATGATTATAAAAACTTTTGATATGAGCGTCGATTATAAGGCGCTCGGCTCAAGCATACCGAATGAGACGGCTCGTCTTACCTCATACATACTCGACCCGCCGCAGGTAACTGCGACGGTGTGGAAGAAGCGTCCGGCTGTAATTGTATGCCCGGGCGGAGGGTACCGCTCACGCTCTATGCGTGAGAGCGAACCGATTGTTATGCAGTATTGTGCGGCGGGATTTCACGGGTTTTTGCTCGATTACTCGGTCGCGCCAACCGGCTGGCCTGCTCCGCTGTGCGAGCTTTCAAAGGCAGTTAAAACCGTACGTGAGCTGGCGGGGGAATATCCGATAGACACGGACAGAATTTTCGTATGCGGCTTTTCCGCGGGCGGACACCTTGCGGCAAGCATCGGCGTTCACGGTCAAAATCCGATTATAAAAAACGGCAGCGGTGTTCTCGGCAGTGAAAACATGCCAAACGGAATTATACTTTGCTATCCTGTAATTATCGCCGAGGACGGTAAGACCCACGATGGAACAAAGGAGCGGTTCTCGGAAGGGTTAAAGCCCGAAAAGCTTAAATATTTCGGACTGGAGGAATTCGTCACGCCCGATACGCCGAAATGCTTCATATGGCATACGTTTGAGGACAAATCGGTGCCGGTATACAGCTCAATGCGCTTTGCGCAGGCCTTGCTTGAAAACGGCGTGGAATACGAGCTGCATATCTACCCGAGCGGAAATCACGGACTGTCACTCGGCAAACGTCAAGTAGCTGCGGAGGGAAAGCATTTTAATCCGTATATAAGCGGCTGGATGCAGCAGTCGATAAAATGGATAAACAGATTTTAAAAAAACTATTGCTTTTTTAAAAACTTTATGCTATAATACATAATTGTTGCGGGACAGCCGCAGCAAAATCGGGGTGTGGCTCAGTTTGGTAGAGTACCTGAATGGGGTTCAGGTGGCCGCTGGTTCGAATCCAGTCACTCCGACCAAAAAAGTGTCCTTATTGGATTTGAAGTCCATTAGGACATTTTTTATGCTTTAAAACGACCGGCGGGTAAAAATATACTTTTTCATCCAAATATGAGGACACCACTCCTCATTTTCTATATCGCCAAATTCTATAAATCCTAATTTTTTATAGAAAGCGACTGCACTGCATTGAGCGTGTAAGGCTATACAATTTCCGCCTATTTTTTTGATATATTGCTCTGCTTTCCGAACAATATAAGAACCTATATTTTTTCCTCGGTATTCTTTGACAACTGCAAGTCTGCCGAGAATATATGAATTCATTTCAGTATCCCAAAATATACGGCAAGTTGCAATCGGCACTTTATTATTAAATAATACAATATGCACAGCTGTATCATCTATTTCGTCAAATTCATTCTTAAATCCCTGTTCATCTATAAAAACTTTCTGTCGTATTTCTTTTGCATAATTGGGAAGCCCCCTCATATATGCTGTTTCCATTTGAATATCCTCCAAATTACAATTTATCGTTATATTTAATTGTATCATAATCTATACGGATAAACAAGGCGGAAACAGAATTATAAAAATAAAATCCGCGCGCCAAGGGGGGGTGGGCGTGCGGATTTTTTTGTTTAGTCTCTTTCAAAGGGACCGAAGTCATATACGTCAAGATATGATTGAAGCTCGTATTCATCGAGCGGCTCTACCTGAATTAATCCGGTGCAGTCGCATGCCGATATTGAGTTTCCCATTTCAAACTTGCCGTCTATATCTTTTATCTTCGCCCTTTTGGACTTTGATGATTTCTTCAATTTAAATCTCTCCCAAATTAGGTTTTGATTATTTGAAACATCATAGTTATTCTTTACTTTATGCTCAAAAATATTCGTTTTTTACGTGTGAAAAAACAGGCGTTTATTGTGTTTTTTACCAATTTTATATCTTAAAATTTTAGCATTTTGACGTTGAAAATTACCAAAATATTTGATATAATAATTTGTGCAATATATATTGTATTTTTAAAATATATTTTGTAAATTTCAGTATTTTTAACAAAAAATCAGTCAATATAAGGAGGATACCCAAAATGATAAAAGGAAATGTGGTTGTTGGTCAGTCGGGCGGACCGACCTCGGTTATTAACTCCAGCCTTGTCGGTGTTTTTAAGGCAGCAAAGGATGCCGGTGTTCCAAAAATTTATGGAATGAGAAACGGTATTGAGGGCTTTTTAAACCGCAATGTTGTCGATATGTCGGATTATGTTAAGAACGATTTGGATATTGAGCTTTTAAAGCGTACGCCGTCGTCGTTCCTTGGCACATGCCGCTATAAGCTGCCGAGTGTCTCCGAGAGTGAGGCTACATACAAGCTTTTATTTGATATTATGGGCGAGCTTAACATAAAATACTTTTTCTATATCGGCGGCAACGACTCAATGGATACAATAAAAAAGCTGTCGAATTATGCTGAGGAGATTGGCAGCGACATTCGCTTTATGGGTGTTCCGAAGACGATAGACAATGACCTTGCTGTGACCGATCATACGCCGGGCTACGGCAGTGCCGCGAAGTATATAGCGTCAGCTATGAAGGAAATTATACGTGACGTAAATACATATCCAAGTGAGTCCGTCACGATTGTTGAAATTATGGGCAGAAACGCAGGCTGGCTCACGGCGGCTTCGGCGCTTTCGCGTTCGGAGGACTGCGCAGGTCCCGACCTTATCTATCTTCCTGAAGTTACGTTTGATTATGACAAGTTTATTGAGCAGGTAAAGGAAGTTAAGGCGAGAAAAACCGCGGTAATCATAGCGGTTTCGGAGGGTATAAAGCTCGCAAACGGCGAGTATGTCTGCGAAGCTAACAAAGAGGCGACGTTTGAAGACTCATTCGGTCATAAGTCACTCGGCGGTACAGCTCTTTATCTTGCTGACTATGTGGGTGCACAGCTCGGTATTAAGTCAAGAGGTATCGTATTCAGTACGCTCCAACGCTGCGCATCTCATATCGTTTCAAGACGCGATATTACCGAGGCGTTTATGGCGGGCAGCGAAGCTGTTCAGGCGGCTTTAAACGGTGAGACCGGCAAGATGATTATTTTCACCAGAACTTCTAACGAGCCGTATAATATTGCAACATCGACATATGATGTAAACAAGATTGCCAATATCGAAAAGGTAATCCCGGACGAATGGATAATTAACGATGGTACATATGTATCCGATGATTTTATTGCATACTGCCGTCCGCTTATCATCGGCGAGCTTACACCGTTTATGGTTGACGGTCTGCCGAGGCATTTGTTCCTTGACTAATAGATATAAACTCAAAATGCCGCCCCAAATCGGACGGCATTTTTTTATCTTCGTTTTTTCAGCATATCGGGGTTATCAAGAGCTATACCGGTGCCGATTACCACACAGGTTTCGGGGTCGTCGGCAACTCTTGCTTTCATATCGAGTTCGCGGCGGATAAGCTGGGGCATTCCGTAAATCTGTGAGCAGCCGCCGGTTAGTATTATTCCTTCGCGGCATACGTCGCCGATGAGCTCGGGCGGCGTTTTTTCAAGCAATGTGCGTATTGCGTCAACAATTGAGCCCGCCGGCTCGCGCAGGGCGTCTAATATTTCATCGCTTGATATCTGTATCGTTTTAGGCAGCCCCGACACAAGACTTCTGCCGCGCGCTTCCATAGCGAGCAGCTTGTCCCGTCTGTAAACACAGCCGATTTTTATTTTTAATTGTTCTGCCGTTCTTTCACCAATGAGTACGTTATACTTTTTTCGTATGTAGCGGATTATCGAGTCGTCAAAGCTGTCACCCGCAATTTTGATAGAGCTGCTTATAACAATTCCGCCGAGCGAGATAACCGCGATGTCGCAGGTTCCGCCGCCGATATCGACAATGACGCTTCCCTTTGCTTCGGCAACGTTTATCCCGACGCCGAGCGCTGCGGCAAGAGGTTCTTCTATTAAATATACGCGTCCTGCGCCCGACTGAATGCCGGCGTCAATAACAGCGCGTTCTTCTACCTCTGTTATGTTACTTGGAACGCTTATCACAACTTTAGGCTTTAAAAACGCACCGATAAGACTGCCGCCCGCCGCTTTCTGAATAAAATATTTGAGCATACGTTCGGCGGTTGAGTAATCGGATATAACGCCGTCCTTTAAAGGCTTTACCGCAATTATGCTGCCCGGTGTGCGCCCGAGCATCTTTTGTGCCTCCGCACCGACCGCAAGCAGCTTGTCCGTGCTTTTGTCAACAGCGACAACGGACGGTTCGCGGTCAATTATGCCGCGCCCCTTAGCGTATACGAGTACGGTTGATGTACCCAAATCTATTCCCATATCCTGACCAAACATAGTTTTGCTCCTTTATATGCTTCGGCTTAGCCGTTTATTATTACAAAATTATTACAGTTATGCAACAAAATTATTTTAGCCTAAAAAATACGCGTTGTCAACAAGTTTAAACAGAAAATCGGTGACAAAAAGTGACAGTGACCACAGTTTTTAATTGTACAGGCTGTGACTTGTAAAAGTATACAAAAAATTTAAAAATTATTTGTGCAGATTTATTTGGGGTGTAGATATTGTGAAAAAAGCGTCAATTGCGGCAAAATTATGTTTGACACAATAAAGTAATTGTTGTAAAATTAGGTTTAGATAATTATATGGTTTCGCTTAATGCGAAGCTGTAAAGAATATAGGAGGATATAAAATGGCTGAATTTGCAAAATGCAGTAATCAGAAGGTTAACAAGTGGCTGGAAGAACAGATTGCTCTCTGCCAGCCGGATAAAGTCGTTTGGATTGACGGCAGTGAGTCACAGCTTGAAGAGCTCCGTGCCGAAAGCGTTTCAACCGGCGAAATGATAAAGCTTAATCAGGAAAAGCTCCCGGGCTGCTACTATCACAGAACAGCGGCTAACGATGTTGCACGTGTTGAGGACAGAACGTTCATCTGTACCCCGACTGAGGAGGAAGCAGGTCCGATTAACAACTGGATGGCTCCCGATGAGATGTACGCAAAGCTTAACGCGCTCTATGACGGCGCTATGAAGGGCAGAACAATGTACGTTATCCCCTATTCGATGGGTCCGGTCGGTTCGCCTTTCTCGAAGATTGGTATTGAGCTTACAGACAGTATTTATGTTGTACTCAATATGGATATTATGACAAGAGTCGGCAACGATGTTATGGAAGCTCTCGGCGCTGACGGAGACTTTATAAAGTGTCTGCACGCAAAGAGAGACGTTAACCCCGATGAGAGATATATTGTTCACTTCCCGCAGGATAACACCATTATGTCGGTTAACTCGGCATACGGCGGTAACGTTCTGCTCGGCAAAAAGTGTTTCGCACTCAGAATTGCTTCATATCTCGGTAAGAACGAGGGCTGGATGGCTGAGCATATGCTCATTCTCGGTCTCGAAAATCCGCAGGGTGAAGTTAAGTATATTGCAGCTGCATTCCCGAGCGCTTGCGGCAAGACCAACCTTGCAATGCTTATTCCGCCGGAATATCTTAAGGAAAAGGGCTACAAGGTTTGGACGGTCGGCGATGATATCGCTTGGCTGAGAATTAACCCCGAGGACGGCAAGCTCTACGCAATCAATCCGGAGGCAGGTTTCTTCGGTGTTGCGCCGGGTACAAGCGAAAAGACAAACTTTAATGCGCTTGAGTCGACAAAGAAGGGTACAATTTTCACAAACGTTGCTATAAACAACGAGGATATGACAGTATGGTGGGAAGGTCTTGACAAAAACCCGCCGAAGGACTGCACAAACTGGCTCGGCGAGAAGGTAGACGGCACAACATTTGACGGCAACCTTGCTCACCCGAACTCAAGATTTACAGCTCCGGCTAAGAACTGCCCCTGTATTTCATCTGAATTTGAAAATCCGCAGGGTGTTCCGATTTCGGCAATCGTATTCGGCGGCAGACGTGCAAAGACTGCTCCGCTGGTATATCAGGCACGCGACTGGAATCACGGTGTATTTGTCGGTGCGACAATGGCGTCTGAGACAACAGCTGCCGCTGCGGGCGCAGTAGGCGTTGTAAGACGTGACCCAATGGCTATGAAGCCGTTCGTTGGTTATAATATGGCTGATTACTTCGGACACTGGCTCGAGATGGGCGAAAAGC